>JADJRL010000001.1 GCA_016712225.1 Candidatus Defluviibacterium haderslevense
GGAGCTATATCTTCTGGCAACAAATTCAAATGGTAAATGGATCCATCTGGATTGAGTATGAGTTCTGATGCTTTTAGGGAGTTATTCATTATTTTGTGAGCACGAATTATTTTGAGTGCTCTACCAATTTTTTATTTCGATAAGAATCGGTTCCCAACCTTTGCCATCATTGTATACATCTTTATACCTTTTTTGTCCATCAGCTGCGTGTTCAAAACCATCCTGAGATACTGTTAATTCAGTATGTTCATCTATAGATCTAAGATCATAAGTAACCCTTAAATAGTTTTGTGGAATATCTTCCATTTTTGCAAAAGGGTCAATCACAGAATAAATTAATTTATTGGGATATTGCAGGTCTAAAATATATCCTTTGACAAAGACCATTTTATTTCCTTCATGTTCGCCCTCCCAAAGTAAAGCGCTACCAATGTTCCAATCAGAAATAGTCTCACAACCAAACATATATATTTTAGTTTTTTTGAGGATTCACCAAAGTATCCCATACGGATTCAATTGGTGCATGAATAAATATTTGATTTGTTACAACTAATGGATTCATAGTTTTTATGATTATATAACTTGTATTTGGTTGCGCAATAAATCATCAATGGTATCCCGATTGCGAACGAGATGATGTGCTCCATTATGTACCAAAACTTCTGCGGGTTTAAATCTGGAATTATAATTGGAACTCATCGTAAAGCAGTAGGCTCCGGCATTTTCAAAACATAATATATCGCCCGGATGAATTTCCGAATAACCCGATTACTGGCGAAGGTATCTGTTTCACAGATATAACCGACCACATTATAAACTCGTGGTTTTCCAGCCGGATTGGATATATTAAGGATATGGTGATAAGATCCATAAAACATCGGTCTTATCAAATGATTCAAACCTGAATCAACACCCGCAAAAACCGTGGATGGAGTTTGTTTGATGACATTCGTTTTGACTAAAAAAAAGCCGGATTCAGAAACCAAATATTTGCCGGGCTCAAAAAATAATTTCAATTTACGGCCGTATTCACTACAAAATTGATTAAATTTCAGAGATAACATTTCACCGATTTCTTCAACATCTGTGCATACATCATCTTCTTTATAAGGTACTTTTAAACCACTACCAAAATCAATAAACTCCAGATCTGAAAATTTTCGGGCAACATCAAACAAAATATCTGACGCCAATCCAAACACACCAGGGTCTAAAATATCTGATCCGGTATGCATATGAAGCCCATTAATATTTAATTTTAAAGCCTTGACCAGTCGTTCTACTAAAGGCATTTGATAAATAGAAATTCCAAACTTAGAGTCAATGTGCCCCACACTAATTTTATCATTTCCGGCCATAACATGGGGATTAATCCGAATACAAATTTTAGTATCCGGATAATGCTGACCAATGTATTCAAGGGTTTCTATATGATCAATGTTGATTTGGACCCCAAGACTGATGGCCATTTCGATCTCGTCAGGACCTACACAATTGGGTGTATAAATAATTTCACTGGGATCAAAACCTGCATGAATTCGGTCCAAATCTCTTGGATAGATACAGTATCTAAACCTGCGCCCCAGGATTTCAATAATCTCAAAATATTAATATTATTCAATGCTTTGCAAGCGAAGTGTATGCCAAGTTCAGGTACATTAAGCGTGCTTCAAGCGATCCAATTGTCGTTTAATAATTTCACTATCGTATACATAAGGGGTGTTTGATATGTTTTGACTAATTCTAAAACATCTATTCCTGAACCCTAAAAACACCATTTTCTAATTTCATTAATCCTTAAAATTTTAATCTATAAAATAAATATATTGTCATGCTAGGTTTTAGGTTACGGACTCCATGCCAACAATAATTGTATTTGCTGTCAATTGAGTTGTAAACATTAGAATTCTAAAATTTAAGAATTGCCTTTCAAAATTTATAAATCGCAACAAGTTTGATGTTGGTTATAAGGTCAATTCCTATTCAATTGCTAGCTTCTAATTTCATGTAAAAGTAAATAATTTTTTCGCCTTCGAGCTAGGCATTTTTGTTTTGAGTTATATCGCAATCCTACTAAAGTGATTTGACAAAATATAATTTGGTAAACGAGGGGACAATAATTATGTTCGGTTAATTATACTAAATGAATTCCATCATCAATTACAGCTTCAAAAATATCGGGTAAGAAACCAAATTGATCATAATAAGCTTTTCCAATTTCATTTGAATATTTTGAACATCACTGGATTGGAGCAAATGTAATGTACTACCCCCAAATCCTCCTCCCATCATTCTGGCACCATGATTTATGGGATTGGATTTTGCAAAATCTATCAAAAAATCCAGTTCTGGACAACTGACGCTATATTTATATCGTAACCCCTCGTGGCCTGAAAAAGTAAGCTGGATAAATCGTGGATATTATGGTCTTTTAAGCCTAGCGCGAATGATTTAACACGCTCATTTTCTTCTAGAACATAAGACAAATAATCCAGTTCGGTGGGAGTTAAGTGTGGCAAAGAGGTATTTAATTGACCAATATTAAGCCCACTGATAGCCTTAAGATTAGGTATATATTTCTGAAGTTTTGAAGTTATTGTAGCACAGGCTGAACTTCTGGAATTATAATCGGTATCGACTAATTTGTGTTTCACTTTAGTGTCGACTATAAGCCACACCATATCATTAAGTTGTGCATTAATGTATTCGAATTCCCAAGTGTCACAATGAATGAGTAGGGCATGATCTTTTTTGCCATTGAAAATTGAAATCTGGTCCATCATTCCGCCCATTAGTCCTGAAGCTTGTTCAGCCCTAACAGACATTTGAGTCATTTCTGCAGTTGAAAAGTTCCAATTGAACAGTTCGTTTAACCCAAATAAAAAACCACAACAAATGGCAGATGAAGAAGACAAACCTGCTCCCGAAGGTAAAGTTGAGGTAAAATCGAGGCTAAATGGAGGTATTTGAATCCCTCTTTGTTTCAACAAGTCTATGACACCCTTAAAATAAACCAGCCAATCCAGCTTAACTGAACTGGACTCAGTCCACGAGTTGTGAACATCCAGAGCATTAATCTGAGTCGTTTCAGACTTTGAAAGGCCAATAAAAACGGCCCTGTCTATTGCTGCAGGCAGGCAAAGGCCCTGGTTATAGTCCGTATGTTCCCCAATTAAATTAATCCTACCGGGTGATTTAACGACTATTTCATGATGTCCAACAGCCTCAATACATTGTTTTTCAGTCATATTATAAGTGCAAAATGCAACTCAAAGCTATGAAACCGACAAAAACTTTTAAGGATTTAGTGATGAATACCTACATATTTCTATATTTGCACTCCAATTCAGGGTCGGGTGGCCGAGTGGCTAGGCTCAGCTCTGCAAAAGCTGCTACAGCGGTTCGAATCCGCTCTCGACCTCAAGTATCAAATTTCCCCTTATTTTAACTAATAAGGGGATTTTTATTTTATACTGATATTCAATGTTTTATGTCAATTTACTTATAACTTCTTATAAGGAGAAGACAATTATAGTAAAGAAATTCCGTCCCCTATAGTGTCCCCTTTATAATTCTTTATATATTAGCGTTCAAATGACTGAGATAAAACATAATTTCTATTTGAAGGACAGCAAGTCAAGCGATCCCACACCAATAAATTACCAGATTTTTATAAATGGAAAGCGACTTAGAAAGGGAATAGGATATTCCATTCATCATGAATTATGGGATATTGATACCCAAAGGCCTACTGAATCAAAAGAACTTATCAATAAATGGAAGAAAGAATATCCCTCTTTAAACAACACATTTAAAAATATTAATGCTAGGATCTTCAATTTCAAACAAGAGGCCGAATCTTATTTACAGACTTGCATTAATAATCGAGCACCTATAGATAAACAGGCTCTTATTAAACAATTAGAAGACAACCTTCTGAAATCAAATAGGACCATAGACAACGGTCCAAAACAAGGGAAAAAGCAAGGGAATGGAATTAATTTTGATTTAAACTACATTTTAGATTTTACTAATCAATTTGTAAAGGACATTACCAATGGAAAAAGGACCATTCAAACAGGCAAGAATATCAAAGAGAGATATTCAGATGGTACAATAAAGACATATAGGAATTTTCAAGTTACTTGGGATGAATTCGAAAAGGAAATAGGGATTAGATTCAAGTGGACCCAAATGAATAAACAATTCTATGATGACCTAAATCAATATCTCAATAACAAAGACTATAAAAAAAATACATCTGGAAAGATAATTAAATCATTCAAAGTCATTGCTCAGGCCGCCTTAGATGACAGCATTCATCAAAATACTGAGTTCAGAAAACCATATTTTAAGACCCTCACAGCCAAAGTAGATAACATATACTTGACTTTGGATGAATTGGCATATCTCGAAAACCTTGACCAATTTATAAATGAGACATGGGAGAAAGCAAGAGATATTTTTCTTTTGGGATGTTACACCGCCTTAAGGTTTAGCGATTTGAAACGAATAAATAAAGGCCATATCCAAAGTACAAATACTGGATTCAAATTAAATATCATAACCCAGAAAACCAAAGAGAAAGTAATAATTCCTTTGAAATCTGAGGCATTTTCAATCCTTGAAAAATACAATTTCAAACCTCCTAAGATAGAAGAACAAACGGTAAACCGACTTATAAAGGAAATTGCTAAAAGAGCAGGAATATGTACACAAATAGAACAACGGGAAACCACAGGAGGAAAAACAAAGATCCTGACTACTCCAAAGCATGACCTATTGACTACCCACACAGGCCGAAGAACAGGAGCAACACAAATGTACCTTGCAAAGATTGACCCTATACAAATTATGAAAATAACAGGTCATACCTCGGAGAGTAACTTCATGAAATACATATGTATTACCAAAGAGGAAGCGGCCGAAATAATGGCAGAAAATCAGTTTTTTAAATAGGAGTGATAACGATATGGAAGAAAACAAAGATAATGAAGAAATCAGAGATCCTGAAGTAAAAATGACTTCTGATGATTATAAGAATATCTATTACCAATTTATTAGTTTAGAAGAATTAAAAACATCAAGAGAATATAGATCCTTAAAATCCCGTGATAAAGGATTTTGCCTGCTATATGCTGCAATTAATGATTACTTCAATTTGCCTAGATTAGAAGATATTAAACTTAGAAAAGCTGGCTGGGATTTAGTGGCTAGTTATGAGGCAACTAGAATTTTTGAAGAGACAGAAAATGAAATATTAAAAATAGATAGTATTGAAGATAAAAAGGTTCATATTCAAAAGAAAATCATTGATATAAAAATGGAAAGTAGGAGGGCTCATTTAGATTTTAAGAATAATGAGTTTGAAGAAAACCCAGAAATAGAATTATTAAACCTTTTATTACAATCATTAACCCTAAACAACACTTCAAAAGAAATAGAGGACTATGAAAAAGCAACACCAAGTATCAGAGGTGAACAAACTTTAAAACTTAATTTACTTCATCAATTCGGGATTATTGATCATCTAAGAAAAGTCTGGGACCTTAATAATATTAAGGAGGCAGGTATGGAAATTTTAATAGCTAAAATTATTAATGAAAACCCAGAAAGCATAAGGCCAAGATTAGCCAAAAAAGATGATGTTAAACTTAGAACTGATTATGCCAATGCGAAAACTGATGAATTTCTTGAAAAATTCAAATTAACAATTGATAAAATAAAGATTAATTAAATAAGGATTTTTAGAATATGGGGATTCCCACAAGTTCCCCCGATCCCAACTGCCCTAATCTTGTGTATAATTTAAATAAAAATTATGTCACAAGTTATCGTACTAACATTAACAACGGACCAACTTCAAACCTACTTTGATAATATGGTCCTAAAGGTCGAGTCCTTAATCAAGGATTCCCATACTAAGGAAGTAGCATCAAAAGAATGGCTTACCGCCAAAGAGGTATGTATACTGCTAAAAATTAGTCATACGACCCTTCATGATTGGTCAAAAAAAGGCATCATCCAAAAACATTCCATTGGAGACCGAGTTCGATTTAGGCATGATGAAATCATGGGATCATTGCAACGTATGGAGACTAAAAGGAAGCGCATATGAGACCTATAAAGCCATTTGAACAAACCTTTAAGGCAAATCCTCAAAGTTCAGGACTTATAACTTTATTAAAAACATAATTTTATGAGTGCAATGGATGTGAGTTTTTTTAAATCTATCAAAGAAACTAAAAACGGCAAAAGAATTTCTATTGATCAGATATTGAATCAAATTAAATATGGTGAATGGCAAATTGATGTTGGAATGGTTCGTCAAGCCACAACAAAGGAAGCAAGAGAAGCAGCAAAAAAGAAATTGTCATACTTTACACCGTGCGGTGTATTTGATGAACGAAAAAATTCAGGATTAAGCAAACATTCAGGATTGATATCAATCGACATTGATAAGATTGATCCAAGCGAAATGGATGATATTAAATCTTTTCTATTTGCTGATGATTATACTTTTGCAGGTTTTGTTTCTGCAAGTGGAAATGGTTTATGTTTACTTGTAAAAATAGATCCAAAAAAACATGAAGATGCATTCGAGGGATTGCAACAATATTATTTTACTAAATATCAAATAATAATTGATCCAGCTTGTAAAGATTTAAGTAGACCTAGATTTATTACTTATGATCCTTATTTGATTCACAATCCAAGTTCTTTAAAGTTTAAGGAATATATTATTAAGCCAAAAAAACAACCAAAAGTTACTGGCTATTTGCATATTCAAACAAACTTTGAAAAATTATTATATTCGATCAATACAGATATTGCTCCAACATATTCTGATTGGTTTAAAATTGGACAAGCATTTGCAAACACATACGGATCAGAAGGATTAAAATATTTCGAACACATTTCGCAATTTTGGTCAGTATCAAAAAAGAATTTAGATAAAAATATTGCACATCAATATGAGAACTGTTTAAAGAATAAAGACAAATCAATTGGGATAGGTACATTTTATTATTATGCAAAGTTGCATGGTTATGAAAGTGTATCTAAAGAAGCTCAGGCAATTGCAAAAAAAGCATTTTACTATAAACGTGATACACTGGATCAAGAAACAGCAGTAAAAAATTTAGTATCATTTTTAGATACTGAAATGGATATTGCCGACATTCAAGAAATTGTTAAGTCTGTTTATGAATCAAGCAATTTTAATCCTCTACTTGTCAAAGATGCGGATGATGATTCGGATTTATACGATGAAGTTTTATTATACTTGCAAACAAGTCACGACATTAAAAGAAATGAGATTACAAAGTTCATAGAGAACAAAGGCGTGGAACAGGATGCACCTGATGTGAATAGTTTATTTTTTGAGTGCAAGAAATTATTTCCTAAGATTACATTTGAAAATTTATTTCGTTTAATTAACTCTAGGAATATTCCTGAATACAATCCGATAAAAGAATACATAGAATCACTAAAATATAATGGTGAATCAAATATCGAAAAAGTTGTACAATCTTTAAACTCCGACACAGCAGATTTAAAATGGAGGGTGGCAATGTTCAAACATTGGATTGTTGGAATGATGGAATCAGTTTATGGAAAAAAATGTGATCTGATGATGGTACTTAGCGGTGTTCAGGATTCAGGTAAGACAGAATTTTTTAGACAGCTATTGCCGCAACCATTAATGAGATATTTTTCTGAATCACAATTAGACGAGGGCAAAGATGATAAATTATTAATGACTCAAAAACTTATGATCTTCGATGATGAGTTTGCAGGAAAATCAAAACAGGATTCAAAGAAAATGAAATTAATGTTAAGTAGTAACACGTTTTCGTTGAGGGCTCCATATGGTATGAAAAATATGGACTACAAGAGAATTGCATTATTATGTGGTACAAGTAATGATGAGGAACTTTTAAATGACCCTACAGGAAATAGAAGATATGTAATATTCAATATAATAGGGGTAAATAATTTCGATTTATATAATTCTGTTGACAAGGAACAAATAATTGCAGAAGCTTATTTTTTGTGGAAATCTGGATTGACTTCAAAAATAAATAAAGAAGAAAAGGAAATCATGAATGAAGCGACATTCGAAAAACATTATGAATCGACAATTGAATTTGAGATGCTACATAAATTTTACAAACCCAGCGAATCAATTGATACAGGAATTTTTATAAGCACTACAGAAATAAAAGATCATATTGAAAAGCATTCCGAGCAGAAACTATATATCAAACGTCTAGGAATGGAGTTAAGACGTTCAGGATTCATAAGGGTAAAACCTAAAGACCGAAAAATCTATGGATATATGGTCCTAAAAAATGATGGAACAGATTCACCCAGCGGTGGAGCATACGGAGAATTGCCTTCTTGGGTTACATCTTAAAGGTCACAGGAGGCACAGGCAGTGACCAAAAGCAAAGGCCATACTAATTTGTAGTATGGCCTTTTTAATTAACCTAAACCATTTATAAGCTTTTACATCTCCTTTTACTTACCTAGTAAGTAAAAGGTAAGGTAAAAAAAACACCTTACCTTGCATAAGTTATTAATAATCAATTATTTACAGTCAAAAGGTAGGTAGGTAGCATAAAATAAAAGTATTTCAAACCCCTAGAATAAAAAAATAATATATGGCAGCATTATATATATACTCTATTTCTTTTACTATTATATTTAAAAAGTTACTTGCCTACTTACCTAAATACATATAATATACAGATAATCAGTAAGTTGCAAACAGGTAAGCAAAAAAATAAGGTACTTACCTTTACTTACCTACTTACCTAAATAACCATTCAGACAGGCATTCAAGTGATTTCGCATTTATTAAGCATTGAAAAGAGCAAATCTAAGGCAGTTGATGACGAGGACTTTATAAGCAAATGATTCTTTTGGTTGGACCATTGATTGAGTACTAAAGGTCTATTTCTTCAATCATTACAAGTTTATCAGTTAATTCTATAATCTCCTTTATTTTATCCCTACTTTGAGCATTAAAGTTATTGTAATCTGTAACATTTATAGCAGTTCCAGCCATACAAACCATTAACATATTAGCACTTCCAGCGCCAATTTCATTAAAATCAATATCTGTTGATATTATTGCATTGCCTCCAAATTTCACACATTGAATTCTCAAATCAGTTTTACATAAGGCCGTTGCTGCCGAAATTTTATTGTTGGTTGATTTTGATCCAGCGCCAAAAAAATCATTGAATCCTCTGGATAAATCAGTTAAAAATCCAGTACCAGTAGAGTTTTGAGTACTGACCATTCCTAAAACTTCATATTGCCATGATATTGGAGCTGGACAAGTCAATACAGGAATATTAAAGATTATTTGTTTTATCCTTGCTTCAAAGGTGGTTTTGTCTTTTTTAAGTTCTGAGGCAATAAACTTTAAATCTGATTTTGAACAACTTGTACAATAGTATTCATTTTGTAACTTCATGTAGCTATTTATTAAATCAATTTTAGATTTACTTAGTAGTTTACTTCCAAAAATTCCCTTCAAGGAGGATCCACAGTTAGGACAATTATCAATATAGGACATGACAAAAATTTAAAAGTTATAAATTAATTTTGAAGTTACCTTGATTTTAAGATTAAAATTATCTAATTTTAGGGTTTTAAGATCTTCATTTATTTCCAGATAAAATAGAATCCAATAGTGAGAAAATGACCTTGCGCAGTTTCATTAAATGTTATTTGGTTGTTGAGAGTATGGTTGCTGAATATGCTGCTTGTTGCGCTAAATCAAAGCTTTGTACGTTATTCTGAAACATATGCTTTAGAATTTCCATTTCCGTGATTTTAATCGGACTTTTTTGTCTTAGTGAAACCAACATATTTCCAGCTTTTAATATATTGTCGTTTGTGATTGCAAAATCATGTGAACTCATTACGCTTTCTAGTAATTTCTTAATGTCTTCTTCATCTGGACGGCCTTCAAAAGCGACATGAAGCACATAATATGGATCAGAATTTGAAATCGAATTGACGCTATTGTTTGAGTATTCAGTTGCATTGTTGCTGCTATATGGAGTTGACTTTGCCTCAGTGTTATATTTTGAGTAGTCATAATCATCATTGCTGTTACAATTCTTGCCAATAATCCAAAAAAGAACAAGCACTAATATTATTTTATATCCCAATTTCATACTTAAAATTTAATTTATCTATCAATATTTTTCTTAATGTAAAATATATTAAACACATCTATTTGATCAAGATCATAGTCCTTATATAACTCATTCCATGAATGGCATATTATTTTTCCAGTCTCTTTGTAATCTATTGTATTTAAATTGCAACAAAGATATACTCAAATCAATATAATACTTCGCTTTATCCACAAGAATATCAAAATTACGGCCAATTAGCTCAAGCATAGGAATAAACATACCTATTATCCTTATAACATCTTCACCACAATAAGGATAGGCCTTCACTCATGATTTGCAGACTTATTATAAATGTTAGGCAAGGTCTCAATGTTTTGAAGATGCAAGATTTGATGGCATTTACAAATGGAGTTGAAAACTTTTGGAGTCATTTAAAAAGAGGAGTGGATGGTATTTCTCACTTGGTAAGCGAAGAACATCTTCAAAAATATGTAAATGAATACTCACTTAGATACAATACAAGAAAACAATCTACAAATGATAAATTTATCTTAATTTTGAACAATATTACAACAAGAGTAAAATATCAAGACTTTATTAATCATGGAAAATAAAATTATTTAACGATGAATTTACGATGATATGAGAAAGAAAAGTATAAACAAAAATTCATTAATGAACTTAGAAAAAAGGGTCCTAATATCCTCTGAAAATGCAGCATTTGCACAAGCTAAAGGTGCAGAATCGAAGCGCAAAAGGGGATTGTTAAGAAATGCTGTATTAGATAAACTTTATGAAAGCGAACAATACATTGACTCAAGTGATATTCTACTTTTTGATGACAATGGAAATGAAATTAAAGTAAAGTTCAATAAAGCCATAGTTAAATCTCCAAATTATGAAGCTATTGCAAATATAATTATAAAAGAAGCTACATTAGGGAAGGAATGGGCCATAAAAATTATTATTGAAATGGATGAAAATTATAAAAATAGACAACTAGAGATGCAAAATATAACTGACAAAGCACAAGAAAATCTATTGGTACACATTCAAAAATTATCAGTCATGCCAATTATTAAAGATGGTGATGATGAAATACCTGATTATGATTCATTAGGAAGAACGCCTGAATGATTATCGATAAAAAGTCAACCATCATATTAATAAATTGAATAATTTGATTTAGTCTTACAGTTTAGGTGGATCCTTTGGAATTGATAAGAAATCATAACTGGACCACTCATGAGTTTATAGAACTTTTGATTTAAATTAGATCGTTGTTTAGACTTTAAAAGACATACAAGACTTAGATTAATATAATATTTTAAAAATTAATTGGTGATTAATTGAAAATAGCGATATTTACAATCTTGAATATTGGTCGTTTCATAGTCAGTATGGAGGAAGGCAAAGTAAGAGGAGCATTCAAGAGATAATTTGGAATGCAGTCGAGGCTTCAAAAGTAAATCCTTATGCTACGGTTCACACACTATGGCAATCATATAATTTATCTCATTAAAGACGAGACAAGGCATTTATTGGATCAGGAAATAGATTTGAGACAAATTCAAGTACTTTTGGGTCATAGTTCAATTAAGAAAACTGAGATCTAAATATATCTGACTGATGTTAGTAAAAACAAGCTAAAGAGTCCATTAGACAGATTAGATTTGTAGGAAATAAACGCACCTTTTCAAAAAAGATATGTAAAGCGCTAAGTGAGGCGACATTTTTGGAACCACAATAAACTTAAAAATTTAAAAAAATTAATTATGGAAATATTAAATTTAATTGGTAGTATTTGCTCAATATTGAGTTTGTTAATTGCTATATTTTTAGCAAGTCAAGTTATTAAGATAAAAAATAAAATTAAAGACAATTCAGAAAATATTGTAAATCAAAAAAGAATTAAAACAGGTGGTGGTGATATTGCTGGAAGAGATATAAAATGATATTTTATGGATAATAACAAGGTAGAACAATCAAATATTAATACAGGTGGTGGTGATATTGCTGGTGGAAATATTGATAAATCTATAACTAACAAAATATATCAAAACATAAAATCAGTTTCCAGATTTGATAAATCGGGAAAAAAAAATCACTTTAATGTGTTTCCAAATTCAGCGTATCACATTAATGACCTTTTTATTTTTCCAAATTCAGATTTTATTGACATTATAGATATAACTGAGGAGAATATTGTTGAAGTAAATGAAAATGAAGAACTTTTAAAATACATTATTGAAAGAAAAATTACGTTTATTATTGGTGGATATGGAGTTGGAAAATCTATATTATCAAAAAAAATAAATTTCGATTTAAGAGAGAATTGTAAAGTTTTATATCTTGATTCTACGGAACTCAGTATTTATGTAGAAGGTAGAGACTTAGAGGATGAATATGATTTAGAAGATAAACCGACATTAATAATTATTGACTCAATAGATGAACTTAATAATGTTAATTCAGCAACGGGAACGAAAGCTAGTGAACTTGTTACTTTATTTGCCAAAAACTTAAAAAGCAATCATAAATTACTAATTACAACAAGATTATTTCAGAATGATGTTAAAAAGTCAATTTCAATGTATGCTACTATATTATTTGACTTAGATATATTTTCATTTGGAGTCATTACTATAAAATCTTTTTCAAAGACACATATAAAAGAATGGATAGAAAATTATTTTTGGTTTAAAGAAAAAATCGAACACAAATATTTATCTTTTGAATATTCTGAAATTAAACGTTGGAAAAAAGGTCTACAAAGTGCTCTTCATAATCCATTAATGTTATTTTTATTTTGCGAACACTTTATAAACAATATAAAAGAAATAAATTATGACATTTATGATATTTATAATTTATATTCTGACTTTGTAAATAAAACAGTTAAGGGAAAATTTGACCTTGAAACAAAAAAAGGTTCAAAACAAATTCCATCACAAATACAAGATGAATATAGGGGAATTTTGAAAAAGATTTCATTTAGTATTTTACGTCATAATTATCTCAATCAATATGAATTAAATCCTGAAAATGAATTCATAGATACAAATATACAATTATTTAGTATTTCTGAAAATGAAATTGAGGTAACATTGAAAACTGAAATTGAACATTTCATTTCAATTTCAGCAATTTCCAAAGAACAAGAAGCTCCTTTAAAATATAACTTACTAAACTGCTATTTCTTTGAATTTTATTTAAAGCAATTAAAATTTAAGGATAACAATATTCTTTTCTTTTTTATCGCAGAAAAGTATTACGAAATATTTAGCGACTTTTTACTAAAGGATTTAGATGTTTTTTATAACAATTTTTTAGAGCATTGTAATATTCCTCTAAATGCTATTATAATTGAGATGCTTCTTCAAAAATTGAAGTCAGACGAAAATCTAACTAATATTCCTACTCAATTAGAAGCAATGATTCAAAAGGGATATTTTATAAATTTTGAAGAAGAGAAACATTTAAATGCAATGACATTTTACAAAGTAAATTGCGATATACTTTTAAGTATAATTTACTTGAACTTAAATAAACCTAATACACAATTCGTTAATTACTTTGTAAAAAGATTAATTTGGTACACTAGTTCAATAAAACTAATTGATAGTAGGATTTTATACTTAGTGAAAAGGTTTTTTAAAGAATGTAGTCTTATAGATATTGAAATTAGAAGAATAAATTTAAAAGGATTCAACTTTGATAATTCAAACTTTAAAAATGTAAAATTTATACAAAACAAAATTGTAGAGACAAGATTTAATTACGCCAACTTTTACAATTCTGAATTCTATCTTTCAGAAATTGAAAAATCTGAATTTAATGGAATAAAAGGTGACTTTAAATTCAATTCTTGTGTCATTAAACACTTAATTATTGATGATTTCGATGAGCTTAAAATCCTATTTAACAGGTGTTTAGTACAAGATATTACCTTCCGTTCTGAAAATAAATTTTCCTCAAAAAAATTGAGTTTAGAATTTGCAAATTGTGATCTAAGGCAAATCAAAATAAATAGAACAGATGTAGATAACATTTATTTAAAAGAATGTTTTTTTGACACCTTCGATTTCAAAAGCTCAATAATTAGAAACTTTGCAATTAATAATTCTATTTGTAGGTCAAAAAAAACATATGATATAGATGGTCAATCTGAAATAAAAAATGAAACTATAAACTAAAAAAAGTCGCCTAACTATGCACTTGCGGGTAGACTCCCTAACGGTCGTTCATCACCATTGCCTAATGTACATGCAAGCTTAGCGGACGACACAACTCCTAATAATCGAGCGACAAAAACACATTTTGACAAGATATCGTTAACATAAAATGCTAATTATAGTCTGTGGTACACGTTGTATACTAAAGTTAGCTTTGTGCAGACTTTAGTTAGCAATGATTTCAGAACACGACATACTAAATTTATTTGGAGAAAACGTCAGAAAATGCAGGCGTAAACTTGATATTTCTCAAGAAGAGTTGGCGCATCGTGCCGACCTTCACAGAACTTATATTGGTATGATTGAACGAGCTGAAAAAAATATTACTCTTATTAATATGGAGAAAATTGCTAAAGCTTTAGAGGTTAAAATTGAAGACCTTTTAAAATAGTAGCAATAAATGGAAATTTCAATTGTCGCATTTAATGAATTACTTAACAACAAGAACATAATAGTTAAAGCATTTAGAGAACATTCAAAAGCATCTGAAAAATATATTGATGTAACTATTTTGCAACCAGATGGATATTTATGGAAAGGCTCAATACCATATTTCTACAGACGGACAGGCTTATTTATTGAAACTCCCGAAGATTTAGTTGATTATCTCAATAATGTCTATCCATTATTTTCAAAAAATGCTGTTGATAAATTTGTAGCAATTGAGAAAAAGAGATGGAGCGATGAAATGAGTGGTAAAGAAACTACTAAAGGATTTTTTGATAAACTTTTAAATCTTGAATGGAATAGCGTACAATATGATTTACCAGCGAATAGAAATTTTGCAAGAAGAATTCAAGACATAAAAGAATTCGGATATACACTTGCAACTGACACAAGAAGAAGAGTAAAAGGCAAATATATAACTGATACACATTTACAATTAGTTCCATTGCCTAAAGGCGGTGTAACAGGTTATGAAGTTATGTCGCAAACTTTCAAAGCAAGAGCAATTGCAGTTATGGAAGCTGTTAATGTTTATGAATTAAGTACATCAAATAAGCATGGCTTATTGCCCGACCACAAATTCCCAGAAATTAGATGGGACGAAGAAACAAGAGCAGAAAATCCCGAAGAAATGAACGAAGCTCAAATCAAGGAAAAGTTTCAGCTCGTTGATAATCAAAGAAACCAACAAAAACGAGAAGTGTGTAGAAGGTGCTTCCAAACAGGACAAAGAGGAAAACTTTACGGTTTGAATTTTTTTTATCAAGGAGACGAAAATTGGTCTACTGAATTTCCGAGAGTTGGTAAAGAAGCTGAAAAAGGCTGTGTTGGTTGTGGTTGGTATGACATTCAAAAATGGAGAGACAGTTTGAATGAATTTATCAGTCTTAACAAGAAATAAATTTGCATACTATAATTGTCATTTAGTATCTTTGCAACATAGCCAATAAGAAAAAGAATATGAGGGGTAAATTAACTTTTGGTAGTGTATGTTCAGGAATTGAGGCTTCTCAATTAGCTTTTGCTCCTTTTGGGTATGAGCAATTGTGGAGTTCTGAAATTGCAGAATTTCCATCAAAAGTTTTACACCATCATTATCCTAATATTCCCAATTTAGGCGACATGACGGAACTTCCTGATTTAATACTAAGAGGTAGTGTTCAAGCACCTGATTTGTTTTGTGGTGGCACACCATGTCAAGCATTTTCTCTTGCAGGGTGGAAAAATGGTTTAGCAGACAAAAGAGGACAACTCACAATTAAATTCATCGAAATTGCAAATGCAATTGATGAAATTAGAGCAAAAGAAAAAAAAGACCGTTCAATAGTTCTTTGGGAAAATGTTGAGGGTGTACTGAATGACAAAACAAATGCTTTTGGAAATTTTATAGCAGGACTTGCAGGATTTGACGATGAAATTAAAGTAAGTAAGTGGACAAAATCAGGTTATTTAGAAGGACCAAATAGAAATGTTGCTTGGCGTGTTATTGACGCGAAATATTTCGGTTTAGCTCAACAACGTAAACGACTTTATGTACTTGCTGGAGGTAAAGACTTTCGACCAGACCAAGTGCTTTTTGAATTTGACAACCGAAATATTGTAAAGACATTAAAGGCATCAAAACAAGATAGATCAAAAGGACCCATTTTTAATCTGTTTTCTGATGGTATTCAAACTAATGAAATACCTGACAAAAAAGTATTTTACAAGGGGGAAACAAAGTTTGAAATATTTAGAGAATATACAGATTGTCTATATTCAGCTTACGGAACTAAATGGAACGGTAATGCAGCAGCCTACAACGGCTCATTATACATTTCACAAGATGATAGAATTAGAAGATTTACACCATTGGAATGCGAAAGATTAATGGGATTTCCTGATAATTATACAACCGTTAGTGGAAACAGTGATACAAATCGTTTTCAAGCAATTGGAAACTCTTGGGCTGTCCCAGTTGTAAAGTGGATTGGAAACCAAATTGACAATTTTTTAAAACAAAAAAACAATCAAGAAGTAACTTGTTGGAACAAATCAGCCAGAAGGACAACCAATAATTTAAGTGCAGACTTGTATCTCTTAGACAAAGTAATTTTAATAAATCATAAATTATATCTCAACAGTTCAACAGTTCCAAACACTCCAATTGAAAGCACAATCGAAGATATAGTTCAAATTGATAATGTGCCTGAAAAGTTTTATTTAAGTGCTCAAGCGTGTAGAGGAATTTTAAGGCGAAAACAAGAAAGAGATTTAAAAATGAATTCCCAACTTGAAGTACTAATGACAATAATTAGTCAAAAAGAGCGAACTCTTCTAGAAGTATGACAAGTAACGCCACCATATAAAAACTTAGTAAAGGTTGAGTCCAGAGTAATATTAAATCACAAAGACGAGTGTGCCATATAAATTGTACCATACATTAAATTGTAGCCTCTAAATTTTAATCGTCTTTACTTTCTTAAATTCCAATTGTTTGATTTTTCATTTTAATAATTTATACGTGAGTAATTAATATATTTCTTTAAAAAGTGTCCCCTAATTGGTCCCCTTTTAAATATTGACGTTATAATAAATTGATTATCAATATATGTTCGAATCCGCTCTCGACCTCAAAAAGTATTTCCCTTTATCAATTATGGTAAAGGGATTTTTTATTTTAGTCTCATTATCAATGCTTTATGAAAATATAGGCATTTTACTTTATCACCCTTTATAAAGGATAATAAACTAATTTGTACACCTAAAACTACACCTGAATGGATATTTATATTATATTTGAGTATAAATTCTATTCATGAAACAAAATCATTTCTTTGAATTAAAATCTAATGGTGATCCTTCTAAAGAAACTTCAATCCGATACAGAAGCCATTTTAATGGTGGGAGGTTTATATACGGAACAGGTGTCAAAATATACCCAGAATTGTGGGACAAAATCAATCAGAAACCAATTAAAGACAAAGGTATAATCAGGGAATATAAAACCCAGATCCCTAATTTGGATTCATTGCTTACCAATATTGAAATCAGATTGAACAATATTACCAACGAAGTTGATGGATATTTAAGTAATTGTAAATTCAATAGTCAGGCTATAAATGAACGAGATCTTAAAAACCGACTAAATGCTAATATTAAGCAATCTGAGAACACAATAAAAGAAAGTCCTAAAAAACTTAAAAAAGAAATTAATGGTGAAAAAATTGATAAAAATTTCATTTGTGACTATTTAATTGCATTTATTTATGAAATTAGGAATGGCTCTAGGACAATTGCAACTGGAAAAAGTAAAGGTAATAGATACACTTTGGGTACAATTAAAAATTATTCTGGACTTCTTGTACAGTTAAAAAGTTTTGAATATTCAAAAAATCAAAAATTAAAATGGACAGATCTCTCCATTACGTTTTATAACGATTTTCTGCTTTTTGGCAATACCAATAAACTTAGTAAAAATTTTATTGGCAGACTAATTAAGCAATTAAAAGTTATTTCCCAAGCGTCAATGGACGAAAATATTCACACAAACAATATATTCAGGGATAGAAGATTTGAAACACTTTCTGAAAGAGTTATGAATATCGCATTGACTGAACAAGAGCTTGAAAGCCTTTATAATTTGGACCTACCAATAGATTCCAACTTGAACTTAATCCGTGATCTCTTTTTGGTGGGGTGTTATACAGCTCAAAGATGGAGTGATTATAGTAAATTAACCGAAACAAACATTCATGACAACAAAATAATCCTTATTCAACAAAAAGGCAAAGAAAAAATAATTATCCCTATAAAACCAAATTTAAAAACAATTCTGAATAAATATCCAAATGGATTTCCAAAGATAGCAGAACAAACCTTTAACATTAAAATTAAAGAGATAGGAGAAAAAGCAGGATTCACAAATTTAGTTCAAATTAAAAAAACAAAAGGAGGAATAACAGAGGTTAATGAATATCCTAAGTATGAACTTATTTCATCCCATACAGCACGAAGGACAGGAGCTACATTAATGTTTAAAGATAATATCCCTGCACTTGCAATTATGAAATTTACAGGACATAAAACTGAATCCAGTTTTATGAAATACATAATGATAGATGAAGAAGAAAATGCGAAATTACTTGAGAATCATCATTATTTTAATTCATAATCAATAATTATTCAAATGAAAATACAGGATATATATAAACAATTGACTAAACTTCCACTAGAAGATGTATATTCTACAAATTTTGCGAACAAAATCATTACAAGCGAACTCCTTAATTTAAAAATGCAATCATTTCAGCTTTATTATTCCGACTGTAATGAATTTAATAAAAGAAAGATAAAAGATTTTACAGAAACTATTGAAGATATAATTGAAAATGAGAATTTAAAAGTTTTTCCATCTTACTTAGAAATTTATTTAGATAAGCTATACAGGCCAAATGGTTTAAAAAATTACGGATATAATTCTGTACTTCAATTGATAATTTCTAGTGAACTAGAAATTAATCAAAATCGCTATGAGTTGGTC
The DNA here is from genome assembly GCA_016712225.1 of Candidatus Defluviibacterium haderslevense. Taxonomy (NCBI): domain Bacteria; kingdom Pseudomonadati; phylum Bacteroidota; class Saprospiria; order Saprospirales; family Saprospiraceae; genus Candidatus Defluviibacterium; species Candidatus Defluviibacterium haderslevense. The sequence goes on from JADJRL010000001.1 coordinate 19,365, forward strand.
AGTAAATTTGAAGAAAAATTAATACAAAAACCTTGGTTAACTTCAAATGATAAAAAACTGTGGACCGACTTTAAAGAGAAAAGAAATAGAGTACTTATAATTGAAGAATATATCTATTCACTTGAACAAGATTTACGAAATGACTTTTCAATAAATAGCTATGATCCTTTAGAAGAATCCAAATACCTTGAAATTCATACAAAGCACATAAATGCATTAAAATTAGAAATTGCAGAGATTAATTTGTTTGAAAACAGTAAAGATAAGATACCATATTTAGAAATGTTAATTGCATACTTCTTTGAATTGTCAAAAATACCTGTAAACTATTGGAATAGATCTAATGAAAAATTATCAGGAAAAGTTTAGAAAAATTCAACAAACATTTAAATTGAATTTACTACATCAATTCGGCATAATTGAATTTTTAAAGCAAGTTTGGACAAAAATAATGTTTCTATGGGATTGGAATTTCTACTTGAAAAACTAATAAATGAACCTCATGGTTCAATACAACCAAGATTATCGTCCAAACAAGACCCTAAACTTAGGACTAAATCTGCTGATAAAAAATTACAAGAATTCTTAGATAATTTTAAATTGGAAATAGACAAAATCAAATTGCCATAACAATTAATTTTCAATCTTAGGGAATCCTCATGTTTTCCCTACTCACATTCGCCATAAATTTGATTCAAATATTAAATTATGGAAATTACTCTAATAACGAATGATCAACTCCAGTATCTGATTAATGAAGTAGTTAAGAGGCTTGAAACTATTATAGTTGATTCCAAAAGGAACGACGGTACCACTAAAGAATGGTTAAGTGCAAAAGAGGTCTGCTCGATTTTGCAAATTAGCAACACAACTCTGCAATGCATGGTCCAATCAAGGAATATTAAAAAATATAAGATTAATAGACGTATCATGTTTAAAAATGATCAGATTGATAGTTCAATGATAAGGATTGTCTCTAAAAGATTGCAACAAAAATGAATCAAGGGTCTATTATTAATATATTAAAATTTTAAACAGTGCATTTTACAAAATTCAAAGCAGTATAAAATTAGGAATAGAATATTATGAAAAAATGCAAATACTCGTTATCATAATTACGAATAGTTCTGAGGGCAAAATTTATTTCTAGTTATAAATTATTAAAATAGATTTTTATTGTGCTCAATTTTTAACTTATTGAATCTACCAAAATTAAAGGGTCCACCAACTGTCTCAATGTAAAAGTTTCCATTTCTAGATCCTTTGGGTTTCTTCAATTTTGAGTAATTTGTCATCCGTAACTATATCTTCAGATGTTGAATTCAAATGCATACTCCAAGTTTTACCTTCCTTAATTTCATCCGTTCCTATAAATTATATTAATTACTATAATGAAGAAAAACCTATATAGTTGTTTACTTAATATCCTTTACAATTTTTTTACCACTCACCATTTCCTGAATCCATAATTTTGCAACATAAGTTAACGGTGCATTTATCCACCTAGTAACGGTGATCTGTGCATTTTGTATATTTTTAGTGATATCAACACCTTCGGAATTATCTATAATGCCATACTTATTACCAAACACGCTAAACAACATTCCCATTTGGCTGCTATGTCGATGCCATTTGATGACGGCAATATCTTCTGGAATACTTTGTGCTGCATTAGCAGTGTTCCATTTCAAAGTAGTTTCCAAATTAGTGTTGACAAATATCACATACTGATCATAACCAACTTCCTTTAATTGTGTATAATGTTTCTTGATTGTTGATATATCAGAGGCAGTCCCAGATATTATTAAACCCATTCTGCCTTCAATATATCTATCCAAAGATCTACAGGTGATATCCTTTACCTTTTTACTGACTGGACCTATAATGCCAACTGCATCGTTGATATGTGCTAAATTCAATGTGTCTGTTATCTTTTTAACACATCAATAAAAGCTGCATCAGTTTCCACTAATTTTAGCCCATATGAAGTTAATGCCAGTTTGTCAATCATATATGATTTACTTGCTTCTGATCCACCGACTATAAATATGGCTTTAAATATATTTGGATCATACTGACGGCGGCAAATACTTCATGAATTAATTCATTCAGTTTCATTATCATTATTTAATTTTGGAAATATATATTTAAGATTATCAGATATTTGCAATTTATCAACGAATTGAGTTTTAAGTTGAAGTATTTCATCGTAGTAATTAATTTTTTTCTGAGTCCAGTGAGACCATAAAGCCATATTAAAAGATGGTTTATATTTCGTTTTATATATTGAAGTTCATCTTCCAGTTCTTGGATTTTTAATAAAAGTAACTTTCTGTATTATTATTTATGAGATCAACAAATTGATTATATCGAAATTTCATATCATCTAAATTATCTTTATGAGATTTTATAGCCATTTTAAAATAATCACTTTGTTCATTAACATGATCCAATTTATGTTGCAGGACAATCATATCCCATACAAATTCAAAATGGGTTCCATTCTTTAAAATACTCATTTTAGCTATTTAAAACATTGATATTAAAATTAGATCGTCTTTATTCATAGGAAACTTATTGTTGGGTTAGATATTTTCAAGAATTTTAATAATAGTCTTATCCAATTTTTCCCAAGGAAATTGATTTCTTCCAAAGTGTCCATAGGCTGCCGTTTCTTTATAAATTGGTCTCTTTAAATCCAATGCACTTATAATTCCATCTGGACGTAAATCAAAAACTTTGGAGATTTGTTGTGCAATGAATTCATCAGCTTTACTACCAGTACCATGTGTATTCAAATATATCGAAGTAGGTTCTGCTAGTCCAATAGCATATGATATTTGAACTGTACATCGTTCAGCAAGTCCAGATGACACAATATGCTTGGCTACATATCGGGCAGCATAAGCAGCACTGCGGTCCACTTTGCTTGGATCTTTACCACTGAATGCACCGCCTCCATGAGGGCAACTACCACCATACGTATCTACGATAATCTTTCTACCAGTTAGTCCAGTATCTCCATGTGGACCACCTATTGTAAAACTTCCAGAAGGATTGATTAATATTTTAAGATTTGAATCATTGAAATACTGATGAATGAGAGGAAGAATTAGCTCGCTTTTTAGGATGCGTGTAATTTCATCTTGACTGATTTCCTCTATATGTTGAGTAGACAACACAATGGTTTCAATTCCAATTGGTATATCATTTTATATGCCACAGTAACCTGACATTTGGCATCTGGACGAATCCAGCTATAATTGCCACTTTTACGCATCTCTGTTAATCGCCTCATCAATTGATGAGATAAAGTAATTGGCAAAGGCATTAGTTCTTTGGTCTCTTTGCATGCATATCCAAACATGAGTCCTTGATCTCCAGCACCACCATCTAATACACTGTTATTTATCTCAGAAGACTGTTCATGTAGCAAATTGATGTAAGCTGCAGTGGCATAATCAAATCCTACAACGGGATCATCATAACCAATTTGTCTAATAACATCTCTAGCGACTGCTACAACATCTACATGGGCTGTACTACATATTTCTCCTGCTATCACCAATTGTCCAGTAGTAATAAGACATTCGCAAGCGACTTTGGCATTCGGATCTAATTCGAGATAGGCATCAAGAATGGCATCTGAAATTTGGTCGGCCACTTTATCTGGATGGCCTTCGGAAACTGATTCACTAGTAAAAAGAAAATTATTCATAACACTAAAAATTTTTAACTTTTTAGCATCAAAACATGAAACGAGACAAACAGGTGGATTGGAATCCTTTTGACCTATTACAGCCCGCATCGCTTTACCACCGTAGTATTCCAAACGCGGTTGGTACCTATTTAAAGGTTCTTGATGCTTATAGAACTTATTCTATCTAACTTATTTCATAACAATAATTATTTAGATGAAGTTTTATTTAATAATATATTTGTATTTTAATTAACATTTAGAACAATTTGATTAGAAATTCTACCTAGGAAAATTTTTCCGCATAATGAGAATATCAGCTTGATTGGAATATTTAACAATGTATACCTTAACATCAGATTGACTAGAATATTTTACTAAGACACCACCTTGAATTATCTGTTGATTTCTTTCTTCACTTTGATAATTGCAAAAGAATACTTTATAGTTTGCCTGACTTTCATAATCAACAATAAATACTTTTGCCCCCATTTATATTAATTTAATACTCTTGATTTTAATACAT
>JADJRL010000002.1 GCA_016712225.1 Candidatus Defluviibacterium haderslevense
TTATGCAGATTTGTCCAAATCCAATACATATTTGATTAGGCTTCTTCCACAAACTTGAAGATAAGTAGAAACTCAAAAGAAATTTATCATTGTGTGATCTCTCAGGAAATAAAATTTTGAAATATATCAAGGGTTATTGAAACAAGGTGATGTGGATATCCAAGTGGAATGCTAAAGGCGTAATGAATTCCACTCAAATCAGAACCTATTTCATAAGATTGGAAAGCATACAAGGAAATGAAATCAAGAAAATTTAAATTGTAAACTAATATTTTTGGAGAAATTAAATATGCTTTTAGCAGACCAGCACTCTCGTGTTCAATTCATTAATTCATACCAAGATAAAAAGTAAATTCTGCGTCTAAAACTTTACTTATTTTATTTTGGATCATCTTATTTGTAGATATCCTTATTTTGCTTTTGGACACCAAGAATTTCTTTTAATGATGTTTGGAAGAAATTCCAGTCCGAACAAGGCAGATTGGAATTTGGGCATCTTTTGTTAATGGTCATGTTGTTGATAATCATTATAAGTTTATATTTTGAAGAATCATGAAAAGGCACCATGGCTATTATGGTCTGTTTGATTCCATTGCTCATTGCACTACCCTATTTACTATGGCTAGGGGTTGTATTGTTTTGTGGTAAAGTACCAATTGGCATTAGATAGATATAGAGCGTTTATGTTATTATTAAAATTGTATTTATGAATTTCATTAGTTTTGGTTTTATCGGTTTTATTATCGGCGTGTTTTTATATTTCGAGATTAGTGCAACTGAGATGCGAGGTATATTATTGAAATTTATTTTTGGATCAATTGGATATTTATAGTGTGGGCCAGTTATTCAGTGGGGAGAATTGTATTAGACAGTATTATGCTAAATAGTCAAGGACAAATGACATCAGCAAATCTTATGTCCAGTATGCTGCTTGCTGTTTTTCACGTAATTCCTACCCTTGCGATATCTATTTTTATGCTTAAGGAAGGATTTAGATAATTAAAACAGATGAATGATTACATTTCTAATATTGGATTGCAACATTTTCTAAAATTAGATGACCATTTTTTATTTTGTTCATTTTAAGTTTGCTAAAATTTATTCTCAAAGACAATCAAACCATTTAACAATAAAGTTTCGATAATTAATTTCAAGAAAGATGGGAGGCGGAAAGATGGTTATATCACTGGACTTTGAACTTTATTGGGGTGTCACAGATTCTAAATCAATTGATGCTTATCAAAGTAATATATTGGGTGTACAATCTGTAATTCCAAAACTATTGTATTTATTTGACCAATATCAAATTAAAGCTACTTTTGCAATAGTTGGATTTCTTTTTGTCACAATAAAAAGATTATTAGAACATCTTCCAAAAGACATTGCCTCAATATAAAAACAAGAAGCTGTCTCCATATATAAATCAAATTGAAAAATGAAGGATGATGATTTGACACAGGCATACTATTTTGCTCCGAATTGATCCAACTTATTAAAATCATTCACAACATGAAATTGCTACGCATACCTTTTCGCATTATTACTGTTTAGAACCTGGGCAACAAGCTACAGATTTTTTTTATGATCTGGAAGCTGCTTTAAAAATAGCATCGGAATATCAAGTCAACATTACATCTATTGTGTTTCCCAGAAACCAATATAATAAGGCATACGTAAATCTATGTGAAGAATTAGGGATACAATGTTATAGAGGAAATCCTAATCATTGGATTTATCAAGCTGATGTAAATAAAACATTTCTTTGGATTAAAAAGGGAATTCGTCTATTGGACCATTATATAAATATTACAGGGCATCATTGTTATGAAAGAATTAGGTCAAAGCATGACTCGATAAAGAATATTCAGGCTAGCCGTTTTCTTAGACCCTATACCCCATCTTTATCTTGGATTGAATCCATGCGTCTTCAAAGAATATTATCTTCTATGACTCATGCAGCTAAAAACAATTTGACCTTTCATCTATGGTGGCATCCGCATAATTTTGGAATTCATCAGCAAGCTAATTTTAAATTTTTAGAATCCATCTTAAAGCATTATCAGTATTTAAATGTTACATACCAATTTCTAGTTGTACTATGGCAGAATGTGCTCGTTCACAACAATAAATGAATGCTTTGAAAGACAATATTGAATTTGCGGAAATAGCAGCATCTGATCTGGATACCATTAGTCATTTAGCTCAAGAGATTGATGGAAATCCCCGCTTATCTAAGGCATTCATAAAGCATTGGTATTTTGAAAATCCAACAAGTAGTTATACTTTTGGAAAGTAACTATAAATGAACAATTACAAGGATTTGCGACAATCAATCATTACCATTTTGGTTTAATCGTAAACGATTACTCATAGGGATGCCACAAAATGAGTATATTGCACTTTCATCAAGGGGCAAAGGCTACTTTCGTGATTTGTATTGGAAAACAGAAGAGATTAGTTTAGATAAATATAATGTTCAATACTTATTTGCTTTCCCAAATAAAAGGAGCGCTCCAATATTTGAACAAAAATTCGGTTATAGGAAGTGTGACAATCCTGTAATTATATTAAGTTTGTTTAGCTTGTCCAATTTCTTTTCAAAGCAGACTTACAAAATTTTGGATCATGTTTCTTTAATTCCAAAAATTGCAATTCACACAATTGGACTATGCTTTAGACAAATCAATGGATTATTTGTTATGGCGTTACAAATGCTATACTAAAAAAGAACTTCGCATACTTGAGATTGAAGATCGTGGTGAACTCTTGGGGTATGCATTTTTAAAGCCAATAAAAAATATGGCTTTTCATTTATGATTTTGATGGATTTGATAACAATCGATAGAAAGCATTTCCCACAAATGATTAAACATTGTAAAAGGTATTGTTCGCAGCAATTGTTTTTCGGCTTATTTAGAATTCAAATAAATGATGAACCATCAACTCCATTATTTGAATTTTCCTTTAAACATAAACTGAATTTCATGATTAAGTCAAAGTCTTTAGCGGAAGACATATCATTGTATGAAACTAAATTTCAGTTTTTCTTTGGTGATTTAGATATTTTTAATTTTCCGAAATATGCGTTTTTAATTAACTTAGTCAAAAATTAAGTGTTACCCTATTACTTAAAAGGTGTTACTATCAATTATAAATATGATTCAAAATTTAGATCAAATTTTACAATATATTCAGCAGAGTTTTAACAAGCACTCATTAATTGCCATTCATCTTAGTCATTATAAAGGAACGGAGGCTAATCTCAAGCGAATAAATATAAGAAAGGCTTTAGTTAAAAATGAATATGTTCTTAGTTTTACGTATCAATATGCAACTAAAGATATAGTAAAAAATTATACGCTAGCTGAATCTATCCAATGGATCGAAGGTCTGGTAAAAGTAGAAGGGTTTAGGCTGATACGGGTATTAACACTCGATTTTGATATCCAGCTTAGTTTTATGAAAGGTGGGCGTTGGGATTTGGAAAAGACCAATCCCAGTCAAAATACATTGCCTAGCATGAACCATGATAAGTCGAAAAAAAGGATCATTGAAGCAAGCCAGCAATTGTATTTAAAACAATTAAATATTACGGACCAGAATGGTCATGTTTATAAGTCAGCTCAGGATAAATACAAGCAAATCAATCATTACATTGAAATCTTAAGCACTTTGTTGAAAGAACTTCCAAATCATGAAGTAATTCAAGTTGTAGATATGGGTTGCGGCAAAGGTTATTTAACTTTTGCCATTTATGATTATTTAAATCATATCCTAAAAGACCATCTGAAGTTGTTGGCGTAGAACTGAGGAAGGATCTGGTAGATCTCTGTAATCAAATTGCACATGATTCAACTTATACTGGATTGCAATTTAAACAAGGGTCTATCGAGGCGTTTGATATCCCTGAGATAAATGTTTTAATCGCCCTGCATGCTTGTGATACGGCAACTGATGATGCGATTGCAAAGGGAATAAAAGCTCATGCCGATCTAATAGTTGTAGCGCCTTGTTGTCACAAACAGATTCGCAAAGAAATTAATAAAAATAATGTGAGTAATGACCTTGATTTCCTTTTGAAACATGGAATATTTATGGAGCGCGAAGCAGAAATGGTGACTGATGGAATTCGTGCATTGATTTTAGAATATTTTGGGTATACTACTAAAGTTATTGAATTTATTTCTGATGCACATACCCATAAAAATGTTATGATAGTTGGTAAAAAAAATGTACAAAAGGAATCCAACCAAGCTGCGATCAAACAAAAATTATTGATATCAAATCATATTTTGGGATTGACCATCATCATTTGGAACGTATATTAGATTAGAAATAGCTTGGTATAATTTGGAATTATGCGAATGAGAAGAATCCGACTTATATGTTTATTATGTGTTTTGTTTTTTTGTTATTGTAACAATCATGACCATAAGAATATCTCGATCCCTACTTTGGCTGGAAATACCATAAATTCCATCGATAGTTCTGCTAGCAAGTCTTCTGCAGGCAAATTAACGATGCATGATGTATCCTTGGATACGAATGATGAATTATTACCTTGCTTAATTTATAATAAGTACGAAGGCAGATTGGTTTATGTTGATGTTTGGGCAACGGCTTGTTATGGTTGTATTGCGGAAATTCCTTATTCAAAGTCATTACAGCAAAATATGGCTCAAAAGAATATTGCTTTCGTATACCTATGTTGTAATTCTAAACCTGAGAATTGGCAAAAAGTGATTCAAGATCTTCTACTTGGTGGCGATCATTATTTTTTAAACCAAAACAGTCTTCCCGTTTATTTAAAGAATATAAAATTTTGAAATTTCCTACCTACTTAATTTTTAACCAAAAAGGCCAACTAGTGAGTCGTGATGGCCCCAGTCCAAGTTCTGGTAATATTGTCAAATATTTAAATCAGGCAATTCCATTTTAACTAAAATTTGATCTCAAATTCTACGTGAATTTTGATGTTGTACTTAACTGACAAAGCTTTATTCAGAGTTGTAAAAGCGTCTTTTGGATTTTAGGCCAATTAGCTTGAAAGCATTGTATTTGTTGCATTATTTGAGTCTATTTTATATAGAAAATGCACCGATATCAAACATTAAGGGCATGAAATTTCAATTTGGTAACATTCCAAAACTCAGGGAAAACCCCTAATTTATAAAAATGGGTGTTTTCTACGATGTACAGCCTAATAAAAGGTCTCATCTTTGTAAGGTCAAATTGATTAAAACGTTAAAAAATTTGGCAGCTTGATTTGAATATTGAAAAATGGGATCCATTGTAGGACTACCAGCATGAGAATAGGTTTTGGTTAATAAAAAAGGGATTTTTTATACTATTTTGAATTTTGAACACTTGGTTGTTTGCACTTTCTAAAAAAGTAATAAACATTAATTTGTTCTAACAATGAATATTGCTGGTAGTCCTTCATGGAAATTAATTTTTAGGACTAAATTTGGTTTTTCGTTTGAAAATATATTTTTATTTAGGTTTATCTTAATTCCTCTAAAAGAAAGACTTCCTACATTTGTAAGAAGTCTTTTTTATTTTTATGAATGTCGAAGCTTAGTTATACCATTTCTAAGGCTATACCATTTCAACTAATTGTTCCCATTCTTTTACGTGAGTAGCTATTTGGCTTTTGAGGAGTTCGTATTCCTTTAAAATATTTGAACTATTTGATTGTTCGAAAAATCCGGGAACACCCATTTGTATTTCTATTTCTTTCTTTTTAGTCTCTAACCTTTCAATGTCTTTCTCAAGAATGCCGATTTTTTTTGCAGCTTTTTTCTTCTCTTCCGGATCGATATTTGGTGCTGGTTCTGATTGCTTAACAGCAGCAACTGTTGCAGTGTTATTGGATTTTTCAAATGATTGCAATAACGATTCGGTATTCGTTTTTCTAAAAATAATCGATATCACCTTCAAATATTCGAACTTTTTGATCTGCAAAGAAACAAGTTTTTTCAGCCAGGCCTCTTAAAAATTCACGATCATGGGAAACAACTATAACGGTTCCTTTATAGTTTTTTATAGCTTCTTTTAATGATTCTTTGGAAGAGATATCCAGATGGTGAGTGGGCTCATCCAGAATTAAAAAATTATGTTCTTGAACCAACAGTGAAGCAAGTCGAACTCGAGACTTTTCTCCCCCACTTAGAACTCTGATACGTTTTTCAACATCGTCTCCTCCGAAGGCAAGGCCCCCAAGAATATTTCTGATCAATGGTCTTACAGAAGGAAGACTTACACTTTCTATGACTTCAAGTATGGTCTGATTTGGATCCATTAATTCGGTATGTTCTTGTGCGAAATATCCAATTTTCACTTGATGACCTAAATTAATGACGCCATGTGTTGGTGGTTCAACCTGACTTATAAGTTTAACTAAAGTACTTTTACCTTGACCATTTTGACCAATAAAACTTAATTTCTCCCCGCGCTCAATAAAGAATTCGATATTGTTCAATACCATTAAATCGCCATACGATTTTGTTAATTCGCGAGCTTCTATGACCATTCTTCCACCAGGATGTGAAGGTTGGAATCTAAGCCTTATAGATGATTGTTCTTCATCTGGTGCTTCTATGACATCCATACGGGCCAATTCAGACTGCAATGATTTAGCGAAACTTGCTTTGCTCGCCTTAGCACGAAATTTATCAATAAGGACTTCTTTGTGTTGGATTAATTTCTGTTGTGATTTGAATTCACTGAGTTCAATGTCACGTCTTTCTTTTTTGTAATCTATGAAAGCGGAATAGCTTCCGACAAAATCATACAATTTACCACGATCTACTTCAATGATTCGCTTAGCGATACGATCTACAAACATTAAATCGTGAGAAATCAATATGACACTACCTTCATAGGTTAATAAATACTTCTCTAACCATTGAATGGATAAGATGTCCAAATGGTTATTTGGCTCATCGAGTAACATTACATTTGGTCTTGACAACAATAGTTTTGCTAATTCAAGCCGCATTCTCCAGCCACCAGAGAATTCATGTGTTTTTCTTTCGAAGTCAGTACTTTTAAAACCAAGGCCAATTAGAATTTTTTCAATTTCACCTTCGATTTTATCAGCATTCATGTAATCCATTCTATGATGGATGTCTTCCATGAGTTCAATATAGTACATTAACTTTTTCTCTTCCAAGTTTGGATTCGAAAGTTGATCTTCGCAATGTTTTAGTTCCTCATGGAGGGCATTGATTTCTACCAAAGATGACATGATTTCTTCACGAACTGTAAATCCTTTGTCAGTGGGTAGCTCTTGTTCAAGATAACCTACTTTTACATCCTTAGGTTTTTCTACAAGCCCTTCATCCGGTTTAATGGCTTCGGAAAGCACTTTAAGCAAAGTTGATTTTCCTGATCCATTTCTACCAGTAATGGCAAGTTTTTCACCAGGAGTTACCGTAAATGAAATATTATTGAAGATAGCTCTTTCTCCAAATCTTAATACTAGGTTTTGTACTCGAATCAAAATATATAAATATAATGTTAATTAAAAATATAATCGCCATCCATTTGACTTATGGCGCTGTAATGATCTCCTTTTTTTTCAAGGATTTCCTTCCACAAATGTTCAGGCTTGGATTTAAAAATATAATTTGGATCAATTTGATCAATAAACCATGAAGGTTCTTTAATTTCTTGTTGTAATTGTTGGCTGTCCCAGCCACTATAACCCATGAAAAATCTTATGTTTTCTATTTGAATTAATTTTTGATTGATTAAAAATTTCAATGACTCAAAATGTCCACCCCAGTATACTCCAGGAGCAATTTTCACGGATTCTTCTATTAATGACCCAACATTATGCAGAAAATGTAAGGTGTTCTCAGCTACCGGACCACCATAAAAAACCGGTGCATCAAAATCATCGATATCTTCAATTAATTCACTTAGTTTTAATGGAGTAGACCGGTTTAAAATGAATCCAATGGATCCATCAGTCGGAGAGTAATCTACGATCAAAACCACTGCCCTTTTGAAATTGGGATCTAACATAAAGGGCTCCGCGACTAGAAGGGAACCATTTTCAATTTGTATTTGGTCTGGTTGATCTGAGCTCATAAACTGATTATTGGAAAATTGCGATCAATTCGCTTCAAAAATCCGGATAATACGGTACCATTTCCACCAACCTCGATGAAAGATAAAGTTCCATCTTGAATCATATGATTCATGGTTTGTGTCCAAAGTACTGGCGCGGTAAGTTGTCTGATTAAATTCATTTTAATCATGTCAGGATGAGTGTGTGGTTTGGCATCTACATTTTGATAAATGGGACAAATAGGAGTATTGAAAGTCGTTTTTGAAATGGCTTCTTCAAGGTTAACTCTTGCTGATTCCATTAATGGTGAATGAAAAGCACCTCCAACATTTAAGACAATCACTCGTTTAGCACCAGCTTCTATTAATTTTTGTTCAGCTATTTTCAATCCTTCCAAACTTCCTGAAATGACCAATTGACCCGGACAATTATAATTTGCAGGAATGACCACATGATCTGTAATGGAATGACAAACTTGTTCTATTTGTGCATCATCAAGACCTACAATGGCTGCCATAGATCCAGGATTGTTTTCACAAGCCTCTTGCATGGCAGAAGCTCTTATTTGTACTAAGTTTAGACCATCTTCAAAACTTAAGACTTCGGCTGCAACCAATGCCGAAAATTCACCTAATGAATGACCAGCTATCGCAAATGGAGGTTGGTCAATAGAAGTAGTTTTAAATTTGATGATGGAGTGAAGGAATACTGATGGTTGTGTGATGTTTGTTTGTTTAAGTTCTTCTTCAGTACCTTCAATCATGATATCACTGATTCTAAAGCCTAAAATCTCATTGGCTTTCTCGAATAACGCTGCTGCTTCATCACTTTTAATATACAAGTCTTTACCCATTCCCACAAATTGACTAGCCTGACCTGGGAATATATAAGCTATATGTTTCATAAAATTGGCTACTTGATTAAGTTCAAAAATTCATTCCGAGTCTCAAAGGTCTTAAAAACTCCGGTAAAAGCAGAGGTTGTAGTCATACTATTTTGTTTTTGGACGCCACGCATCATCATACACATATGTCTGGCTTCAATTACAACGGCTACGCCATAAGGATTTAGGGTATTTTGGATACAATTGATGATTTCATGAGTAAGTCGCTCCTGAACTTGAAGTCGGCGAGCGAAGATGTCCACCACACGGGGCAATTTACTCAGTCCAACGATTTTGCCATTCGGAATATATGCAATGTGAGCTTTTCCAAAAAATGGTAACATATGATGTTCACACAATGAATAGAGCTCAATATCCTTGACTAAAACCATTTCATTAAATTTTTCTTTAAAAATGGCGGAATTCAAAACTTCTATAGCATCCTGGCTATAACCTTGTGTAAAAAATTCCAAGGCCTTAGCAGCTCTTAGTGGTGTTTTTTCAAGCCCTTCTCTAGTTGAATCCTCGCCTACTCCTTTGATAATCAACTCAAAGTAAGAAGATAAGGCTTCATTTTTTAATGTTTGGTTTTCTTTCATTTTGCGTCAGTATCCAATTTCACTAAGCAAACGATATTCCAATTCAATATGTTTAACAATATTAGATAGAAATATATTTTAGTCCATGTAAATTCGCATTATATCGAAAAACTATAGATTTTGTAATTTTTAGGCTTATTTTTCGTCCGTGTTTAAGAATAAGAAATCGATTGAATTATTACCAACGAACAGCATTAGCTGGATTTCAGCTCAAGTTCTGTTTTGGTTGATTTTTATTTCCATTTGGTTGTATTTTAGTCCAAAAGAATGGAGCTATTCCAAAGACGTTTCTTGGACCTTAATCAACACTTGTTTTTATATAGTTTTAGTCAATGTCAATCTGAGATTTTTGTTGCCCCGGCTCATGCAAAGTCAATCCATGATTATCTATACGTCTTCATTGTTAGGACTTGGGATTGTGCTTACACCCATAAAAATTTGGTTTAATACACATTTTTGTTACGGGGATCTTTTGTGTCCAAATTGGATTACAGACGCTAAATTCCACTACATCAGTATGATTGTTTTAGCTGCTATTTCATCATTGGTTAGAATTCCTTTGGATTGGTTGACCGTGCAAAAAGAAAAAAAGGAACTCATTACAAAAAATGTACAAACTGAATTGCAATTTTTAAAAAATCAAATCAACCCACATTTTCTGTTTAATACCTTAAATAATTTATATGCACTAACACTAAAAAAATCTGATGATGCTCCCGATGTCGTGTTGAAATTATCTGACATGATGCGATATATGCTATACGAGTGTAATGAAAAGGAAGTGCCATTAGAAAAAGAGATTCAATACATAAAAAATTATATTGAATTAGAGAAAATTCGTTTAAGTAAAAATGCAGAAATCAATATTTCTATAGAAGGCGAATGTCAAAGTACACGAGTAGCTCCATTGTTATTTATTCCATTTATAGAAAATAGTTTTAAACATGGTATTAAAACAAGTTTGAACAATGCTTTTATTGATATTCAATTTTTGATTACAGATCAGGAAATTCAGTTCATCGTTAAAAATTCAAAGTCTGATCACTTGCCCGGGCATGGACATGCCAGAAAAGTAGGAGGAATAGGTTTAGTTAATGTTAAAAAAAGACTTGAACTTATTTATCCAAAAACGCACCAATTAGAGATAAATAGTTTGCCTGATGCTTATGAAATTCAATTAAATATTACAACAAATAAATAAACTTTATGATCCGAACCATTATTGTTGATGATGAACCCTTGGCGATCGAAATTCTAGAGGCTTATATCATGAAAATGCCCAATATGAATTTGATAGCCAAATGTTCAAATGCACTAGAGGCAAATGAAGTACTGAGAACTGAAGATATAGATCTCATGTTTTTGGATATTGAAATGCCCATGATGCTTGGAACTGATTTCTTAAAATCGCTTAAGGATCCTCCACAAATCATTTTCACTACTGCATATCCAGAATTTGCTGTTCAGGGGTTTGAACTTAATGCTTTGGATTATTTATTGAAACCCATTTCATTGGATCGATTTATTAAAGCCGTGAATAAAGTTGTTGTTAGATATGAACCTTCCATGTCTTCAAAGGAATATTCAAAATCACTGGATTATATTTTTGTAAAAGCAGATAAGAAACTCATTAAAATTAATTTTTCTGAAATTATTTACATTGAAGGCTTGAAAGATTATGTGCTAATTCATACGGATCAAAGTAGAATCATAACGCTTCAAACCATGAAAAGTCTTGAAGAAAAATTACCTGTGGAGCTTTTTATCAGAGCTCATCGGTCCTATATTGTAAATCTGAATCGCATTAAAGCCATCATAGGTAATACCATAGAAGTCTTGGAAAAAGACCAAATTAAACAATTGCCAATTGGTAAAAATTACAAAGATGAAATCGAGGTAATGATTGAAAAGAAAAGAATTTAATATAGAAGTAAAACGAATGATGCGCTACAATGGAATTTTACTTTAAAAAATAAAGTCCATAATAAAATAGCTGAATAGACTTATGATTACAATACTAAACAAATTTAAAACTAATCCAGCACGGAGCATTGATTTTAATGGGATCAAGCCACTTGAATAGGCTATCGCATTTGGTGGTGTCCCCATAGGCAACATCCCTGCGCAACTGGCTGCAAGAGTCATTGGAATTCCCAGTATAATGGGAGGAATTTGTAATGCTATGGCTAATGATGCTAAGATGGGCGCCATTACAATGACCTGAGCGATATTGCTCATGACTTCACTTAAAAAGATCGAAACCGTAGCAACCAACATGATAAGTAGGAATCGGTTGTCTGGCGCATAATTGGATATACCCTCTCCTATCATTTTCATTACACCAGCGTTCTCCATGGCTTTAGCTAATGCCAATCCTCCACCGAACATAAGCAAGATCCCCCAGGCCATTTTACTAGTATCTTTCCAGTTCAGAATATTATTAAAATGATTTACATTTTCTTCTTCATCTACATTAATTTCTGAATTTGTATTTGGTTTCATTCCTGACGGTAAACAAAATAATGCAAATGCCCCCATAATTGCAATTATTGTATCATTAATCGGAATGGATAAAAGATTTACGATTAAATCTTTAGTCATCCATAATGTTGCGGTACATATAAAAACAATAAAAACTCTCTTTTCAGCTTTTGTCCATGGACCTAAATCCAATAATTTCGAGCTTATAAATGAATCTGTTTTGGCATTTGCTTTAATATCATTTGGAAATAGCCATTTGGTAAAGGCAAGATAAAGTGCTATTAAAATAAGCACAGCTAAAGGAAAACAAAAAAGAAACCATTGGAAAAATGAAATATTAATATTCATATGATCAGCCATAAATCCCACATAGGCTGTATTTGGAGGAGTTCCAATAATTGTAGAAAGGCCACCTATATTCGAAGCATATGCAATACTCAACAAGATGGCTGTTGAGAAATTACCTAGTGTTGATTTATCATAATTTCTACTCATCACTTTTAGTACTGATAATGCAATGGGGAACATCATCATTGTTGTAGCAGTATTACTAATCCACATACTTATTACAAAAGTGGAAATCATAAAACCTAACAAGATTTGATTTCCATTGCCTCCTGTTTTTTTAGAATATTCAATGCAATTCTTTGGTGTAGATTCCATTTTTCAATGGCTAAGGCCAGAAAAAATCCGCCCATGAATAAAAATATAATGGGATCTGCATAGTGTTTTGAAATATCTTGAATACTTTCAATATTCCAAATTGGAAAAACAAATAATGGAATTAATGCAACCACAGGCATTGGAATCCATTCCAAAATCCATAAGCTAATCATGAAGAGCCCAACTACAATTACTTTTAATGCTTTTATTTCAAGGTTTAAAGGATTTATGAAATAAAATATCAGAAGTAATAGGAGTATTCCTAGTGTTGATAAATAGTACTTGTTCGCAGTATTCATTTACAAAAGTAAAAAGAATAGAATAAGTTTACTTATTTTTTGAATTTCTATATACTTAGGTAGTGTAGGAAGGATTGAATTTATAACGCACTAAGGAATAATAAGCCTCAGAGAATCTCAATTTAATTTTTTTTTACACTGCGGAAGAAGAGGCCACACAGAGTTGCACTGAGAAATTTATCTCTTGAAACTCTGTGAGCGCTCAGTGTATCTCTGTGTAAGTAATTTACATTACACAGAGGAAGAAGAGTCCACACAGAGTTGCACTGAGAAATTTATCTCTTAAACTCTGTGTAACTCAGAGAGAGCTCTGTGTATCTCAGTGTAAGCAATTTATTACACTGAGGAAGAAGAGGCCACACAGAGTTCCACTGAGAAATTTATCTCTTAAAACGCTGTGTAACTCGGTGAGAGCTCAGCGTATCTCAGTGTAAGCAATTTATTTAACGGAGGAATAAGAGGCCACACAGAGTTGCACTGAGAAATTTATCTCTTAAAACTCTGTGTAACTCCTTGTGAACTCAGTGAATCTCTGTGTAAGAAATATAAATTACACTGAGGAAGAGGAGGCCGCACTGAGCTACACTGAGAAATTTATCTATTAAAACTCTGTGTAACTCAGTGAGGGCTCAGTGTATCTCAGTTTAAAATCAGAATTTTATAAATAATAATATTTGCAATTAGCATTAACCATTAACTTTCATTATAGATTTCACTTGTTGCAATACCATGTTTTGTAGCCGAACATAATAAATTCCAGATGGTGAATCTTCAAGATTACAATCCACATCATATTTTCCGGCATCAAGATTCTGATCAATTAATGTCTTAATTACGGAACCACTGTTATTTATTATTTGTACTAAAGTATGTCCACCTTTTGTTTCAAATTTGATTTTAGTAGATTGAACAAATGGATTGGGATAAGCATACACTAAATTTTCACCTAACTTTCTGTGTTCTTCGTGTATAGATGTCGGTATGCAATTACCAGGATCAAAAACAGGCAATCGTTGATAATTTCGTAATTGTATTTGATCCAAATCGGGTTGCTGCACACAAAACCAATCAGCTAAAATGGATGCATAAACAGAACGAAAATCATATTGCATAGGCAAATTAGAATTGACATTAGAATTTGGGTCTATGATTGGGTTCGATCCAACAACTCCGGGTACAACTTTACCTCCAAATAAGAAAATCGGTTGTGCAGCACCATGATCTGTTCCTCCAGAAGCATTGGAAATGATTCTTCTTCCGAATTCTGAAAATGTCATTCCAGCTATTCTATCTTCAAATCCCAATAATTTGGCATCGTCCATAAATGCACCAATAGCATCAGAAACACCTTTTAATAAATTCGCATGTGTACCTATGGTATGATCAGAAGAACTCACTTGTCCAGAATGTGTATCAAAACCATCTGTGTGTACAAAGAAAATTCTAGTCTTAATACCACCATGAATTAATCGAGCGATTATGGCTAATTGATTTCCAAGAGCGTATCCTGGATCTGTAGATAATTTTGGATATATAGAAGATGCATTTTTACCTTTAAATCCTGCCGCTTGTACGGCGTCTCCAAATTTGTCTGTTTGGCGCTGTACTTCTCTTACATAAGCTAGTTCTTTTCCTAAATAGTTATTTGGTGTTGGATCTGAAAGTATGCTGTTTGTAAGATTAAAAGGGTCATTGGTATTGAATATTGATATTCCCATTGGGACTCCTTGATTTTGTAATGCTAATACGACATTGCCTCCTATTCTTATAGCTAATGGATCAGGAATTGAGGGATTTGGAAATCCAACGGGATAATTAGGAAATTCATTAGCTAAGTATCTTCCAGCCCAACCCGAATTTAAATATTCATTCGTATCAGCTCCAGTCATCCAAATATCTGTGGCTCTGAAATGGGAATAACTAAATTTAGGATAGCCCACACTTTGTATGATGCTTAATTTGTTGTTGTTAAACAAATCGTATAATCGGTTTAAAGAAGGATGCAATCCAGTAGCATTATTGGTTCCTTTTAATTTAAGAACTTTATCTTCAGGTATTAATATATTTTGACGGACTGTTGATTTTGACAAAGCACTATATTGATCTAGTGGAATTACAGTATTAAGACCATCATTCCCTCCAATCATTTGTACAATTAACAAAATCCGATCAGTTTCTTCTAATGATGAATTTAAGACAGACAACAATGGACTGTTGGCATATGCATTCACAGTCATTCCTCCAATAGCAATGGGTACGGATTGGATAAAAGATCTTCTTTTCATATATTTGGAATAATTGAATTAATATATTGGGATTAACATAATTGAAATTCTGCAGAACTCATTAAATATTGTACTAAGTCTTGAAGCATGGAAGGCACCTTTCTGGATACCGGATCCGTTGTATTCGGATCAGCTATAAATTCCTCCCATGCTTCTGTCCAATAAAAATCGTTCTTTTGTCCTAAAAGTAAATACGTTGTTTTTAAGTTGTCTCTAACTGTTTGCGATAATGGAGGCCCTAATAGGAGTTCTGTGATTTCATTGATTAATTCGTTTGGATCAGATGGTTGATCAAATTTTTTTATAAAATTAATATAATCCATTTTGGTAATGTATCCATAAGATGGACTATTAGCACCATCGTAAGTATTTGTTTTTGGTAATGCAAAATTAGATCTTGATATGGCAGATATGGATCCTAACCGAATTGGATAAGTTGATGTATCTATCCATATTTCATGAAACGATGGTGATTGATAATAGGCCGCCATCCTGCAACATTTGGTGGGTCATTAATATCTTGGCCTTGATTGAAAATATGAGTACGAATGATATTCCAAAAATAATATTGTGCCTCTAATTGGATGGATTTAGGTGTTGGATAATCCAGTTGTCTGATCATGCCGACTGTAAACTCTATAGGACTTTTAACCATGCAACCTTTGTGCTCATTTTTAAAGAATACTTCTGAACTAAAAAGGGCGTGAATGACATACCGCATTTGATCTGGATCATTGACATTTTGTCTAAAGATTTCTGCTAGTGGTTCGATAAGTTCAGCTTCAATTTCAGGTGTGATGTCGTAATATCCAAAATAGTTCCATAATCTTCGACAAACATATTTGGATACTTCATCAGTAGCAAAAATCATTTCAATCATTTGATCGATTTCCAAAAAAGCTAGCTTTTCTTCTATGGTATCAAAGGGCGTTGGATCTGTTATAGATCTATCCGGTGAAATGGTAAGGTTATTATAGAATGGTGAAAACGTTTTTACGCCATTGTCATGATTATTTTTATTAAATGCCTTTTTAGGTAAAATATTCATTTGGACACCATTGACATTTCCTCGTTCAATAACATACCAACCTGTCAATACTCTTGCTGCTGATTTGACATCTTCCTCCGTATATCCAGAACCTTGGCCCTTGCCAACACAAAAAAGTTCTTGTAATTCTCTAGCAAAATTTTCATCTGGTGCAGCTTTAGTATTTTTTTCACCATTTAAATATCGGAGCATACCGGGATCAAGCGTAATATCTTTTACGAGTTGTTTGTAATTTCCGAATGCATATTTTCTGTAGAGCGATTGAGTAGCATACATCATATGTGCATTTTCAAGAGTTGCATCTTCCGTTACCAACAGGGTTTGATAGAACATAATCATTTTTTCATAGACACTTCTGTCTTGATGTATCTGTAAGCCGGTCCACCATTGTTTTAAATTGAGTCTTCGCGCACTATTGGAACTGGCTAAAAAATTAGTTTGTACAGGTTTGTCAACCCAGGTTTCGCCCCAGTTTACAATAGTTTCAATAGTACCGTTATTATTAATTTTATCAAAAGTATCTTTTGATGGATCTGTATTATTGTAATAAGTTCTAAGTGGTGGATTTGGAGTCGTGGGTTTGGTATTGATGAGAATATCAAGTGATTCACTAAGCGTTTTACTCATGAAAAAATGGAGATCGGCTTTGCTTACACCAAACATTGTTCTGCGAAGTAAGTGTAATACTTCTGATTTTCCAAAAGGTCCTGAATATAATTTTAACATTCCCATAAACTTGCTTTACTATAATAAATTAATGATTCATTTTTGTGGTTTAGATATGGCTAATTTTATAAATTCTGTTTTATAAATTTGCCAACCCATATTTTATTTTCACTATTGATTTTAAAATAAAATAAACCATTTGACAAAGTACTGATATCTATTTGTTGATTGTTAATAGTCGACACTTGTGCCAAACTAGCATTAGAATTGTAAATCGAAATCACTTTGTGATCGAATGGGTTATCAAAGTATAATTTTGTACTGGCAGGATTTGGGAATATTTTGATATTATTTTCTATTGTTTGATGGTGAATAGACGTTGTTGTAGAAGATTCATATTTCCAAATTTTTCCATCATGTGTAGCAAAAAATACAGTATTTCCATCGACAGCAAGGGCGCCTTGAGATTGACCATTAATTACACTTGATATTCCATCATTAAAAAGATGCCAGTTGATTCCATCTAATGAAGTGTAAATGCCAACACTATCCTTAGGAGTTGATGAATTACTGCCTGAGTGAAGATAAATATGTCCGTTATCTGTGGTTACTATTTTGGTTACTTGCAATCCTGCAGTGATAAGATATGGTAAAAAGCCATTCACTTCATAAACTTTGTGTTGATCCATATCAGCAAAACCTAAAGATTGTTTCCAATTGAACGCCCATAAATTGGTGCCATTAAATATCAAGTCGTCGTTTTTGTGAAGCCCAATGCGCCAAGATTTCCAGTATAAGATAATGCTTTCATGGGGCTCAAACTATCCTTTAGGGTAGCATCTTGTGATTGGCAGGCAAAATAATCTGCAGGATGAAAACTCGTTCCATCATCATCTGAATATATAATTCCAGCGCCTTCGGTTCCTGCGTATAATCTTCCTTTTTGATCTACGTTAATACTATAGATGGCACCATCTGAAGGTGCCCCACCCCAAGTTGGATAATAGCAGGGATAATTATTTTTGACGATAGCCGTTTCATCAATTTTCTTAAAAGAATTTCCTTGATCTGTGCTCTTGTATATATAGGACCATTTCGCACCAACCCATATATTTCCATTAGGTGATTTTGCCATACAGAATGCACCTAGGACAGGAGGATAATCTACATTAACAGGCAACCATGAATTATTAGAAAAATTATATTTAAAAATAAACGGTTCAGAGATACCGCTTCTGAATATTCCTACTATTGGTTCATTATTATCATTGCAGATGATTTCCTGAATATTATTTGTAATGCTTTTTGGAATTGGGATTATAGGCAGTGCTTCAAAATGACCACTTGCAAGTAAGGTGTTGGATTTATAGATAATACCTTTAGGTGATGATGTCCCAACAAGTCCGTAATATATATCATGATTTTTTGCAATGGCTAATTTAGGAAAAGTACCCTGAGGTAAGCCGGTGGCCCATAATTGCCATTTATTTTGTTGAGCATAAGATGCTTCAATGAATGAGAAAATGGTGATCAAAAATAGAATTGATGATGATTTCATTTTGAATTATGGTCAAGTGGTTATTTGATGTAATTGTAATAATTTCAATGCTTTTATGGATTACATTAATGATGAATTTGCTGGATTAATACATTGTTTAATTATACTTTAGTGGCAATTCATTTTTTAATTATTTTCATTTGTAATTAAAATGAATCTATCATACTAGTATTTATTAAATGCAATATAGTATGTTGATTACGGATGCTGCAAAGTTGTTGCTTCATTATTCAAATTTATTTTTAGATGTGAACTTATATTAATTTTGGTCAACTATCAAGGCGATATTAACTATCTTTGTTTATTAAGTTACGCAATAAGCTAAATAAATACATTATGTTTAAATTGAATTTCTTATTCATAATAAGTTTGGTCTTGATCATTGCTTTTGGTTTGCAAATAATTCCAGGCCATAGTCAATGCTTTAATTGTAAAAACGCGCCAAAAGGTACTATTTGGTGTGATGATTTTGAAGATGCTACACCATTAAATCAAAAGTATTTTGAATATAATGACAATCAGGGAGATTTTATTAAAATGGATCAGGTGGGTCGAGATCATTCTAGGGGTATGCGTGTGAAATGGCAACAAGGTGAGGTCGGAGCTGGATCCTTATCTAAATCTTTTGGCAAAACTCCCGATACTTATATAGGCAAATATGCTGCACAACCTACTCAAAACTTTGATGAAATCTATTGGCGGATGGATGTAATGGCTCAAGCAGGTTGGATTGGTGGAGGTCCTGCAAAATTAAGTAGAGCATTATGTTTAGCAAATAGCAATTGGGCTCAAGGAATGATGGCTCATCTCTGGTCCGGTGGAACTAAAGATGAATACCTAGGAATGGATCCAGCTAGCGGCATTGGAACTGATGGTGTACTTAAATCTACGAAATACAATGACTTCAATAATTTGCGATGGTTGGGATTTAAAGCGGGTAATATTGATATGTTTAGTACAAGAAATGCAGGTAGATGGTTCTGTGTGGTCGGTCATGTTAAATTGAATACACCCGGACAAAAAAACGGGGTGTTTGAATTTTGGATCAATGACACCTTACAAGCATCAGCTACTACCCTGGATTGGCATAGCACATGGAATTCCAATCCTGCTAATATGCATATTAATGCTGTATTCTTTGAAAATTATTGGAATGCTGGTTCTCCTGTGCAACAAGAACGTTATTTTGACAACCTTGTCATCAGCACACAGTCTATACCTTGTAAATGTGATGTGACAGCTATTGAAAATATTTCTATTGTCAAGAAATTGTTGTTCTATCCAAATCCAAGCAACACTTTTTTGAAATTGGATCCAAGTGTTCAATTACCTATTCCAATTGAAATATATGATTTAAACGGTATACTTCATGGTAAGGAAATGATATATCATTATTATCAACATATTGACATATCGGATTTGAGCTTCGGTATTTATTTAATTAAAAGCCCTAATTTTCAACCCTATAAAATGGTCGTAAGTCATGTAAATGAATGAATTTCAATTTTTCTTTTAGCTGTCTGACTTAATTGAAATGATCAAAGTGTATGTTTAGGAATCTATAAAACAAATGGTATTCAAATAGGTAAAATTAAATACGAACCAATTGCCAGTCCTCACCCATCTTAAATCAATCCCTCTAACTCACCGATACGATTTCAATAGCATTGAGAGATCCATTATTCAAAGAATACACCTGCCCATTGATCTCCTGAAAAAAGCTCACCTTTAATACAACAAATAAAATGCCTGACCCTATCGGTGCCTGCGCTGGAGTTAACACCACATTAGTTTTAGTTTGATCCAAGACTAATGTTACCGCAGAACTGATGGATGAATGAATCACACCCGATGCAAAATCAATTTCAGACCAAGCACTTTCAATCCTGCAATGTGTAGCAGAAGCTGGACAAACCAAATCCTGCTGCGGTATGAAATCTGGAATACGCACCACCCCACTTGCACTATCCACTTGATAATTGGCTTTAAGCACTTTACTCAATAAGGATGCAATATTGAAATTAAATCCCTTCAATAATTTCTTACCCTCATTAGTAGATAAGCCCATCCCTACTTTTCTAGATCCACGTAAATTAATGGTATCCAACTTTATCACTTTAGAAAGTTGCGTCACCATTCGACTCACCACTAAAGCGTCGGATTCATTGCCAGTAATGTTCCTAAATGAGGTACGAATCCATTTGCCCGAATGATTTATTTCTGCAAACTCCTGATTATTCTCCCGAGTTCTTGCGAATGCAGGATCTTTTTTGATACGGGCCTTACTGGCCCCTCCTTTGGTGCGAACGATGTACCCATCCTTGCTTTTGTAAAAACTCAAATCATTGAATTTACCTGAGATTTTAATTAATCCGATTTGGCGTCCCATACTTAAAAACTTTTAGTGTTAAAATAAATACCATGTTTTTTGATCAGGATCAAAAAACATATTGCTCTCAGTGCTAAAACGAATTTGAATATGTAAATATTATTATCAGGAAGAGATCCCAGAAGTGGAAAGCATGCGAATTATACTAGGATAACTCGTGGAATATTCGTGGAGTACTCGTGGCAAAATATTCTTTAAAAAATCCAAAAAAAGTTTAATTCTTGAGTAAAAAAGTATGATAGACATGTACAAACCCCTTGATTCAGCAATACAAAAATGACCCAAGGAAGAATTAGTACCTGCAGAGCAGCGGTGGGTTGGGAATTACTGGTTCTTATTATAGATGAACCAATTAAATAGAAAGACAAACAGCACACTATAAGAATTTGAATTCCAATGTATACTTTGGATTCGGAACCCATTTTTGCGTTGAAGCAAAAGATAAGTTACCCACTTAATTAGTTTACAAAAATTTATTTTGTAAGAATGTCAATATATTCAGATAAGTTTTGATATATTTGTCATGTAGAAGGTAGAACTGATATTTATAAATATATTGTAATTTAGTATTGATCTTGTTGGTCATGTTTCTGAAGCTTAGAAGGATTTATAAATACAATTCTATCCAATGTATGTTATGAATGTCAATAGATATATTTTAAATAGATTGAATTTTCTTATTAATTTAGAATAGTCATATTATTAATATTAAATAAATAAATGATCAAGATGGCAAATTAACTATTTCATTATGAATGATTTAAGTACCAAAACATATAAGCGATATTCACGAAACTCACGAATGAACTTTCGGGAACCCAAATGTTACCAGCAAGCGTAAAACGATACGACACAGCAGACAAAGACCAACATAAACAAGAAAAAAGTAAACCATTTTGACAGGTGACCAAAGACATACAGACCATATTTCAAACGGACAACGAGTAAGCCGACACTCATTGCCGACCCTTCTGTATTTTTTATTTTCCCCACCGCACATTTTTTTTAATTCAATTTTAGCCAGCCGCACATTGGCACATTTGCAAGCCGCACAAGCCGACACACAAACCCAAGCTTGCAAAAGAGCCAATTTTGCCAACGCACCGACAACAATCGGACTCTTAAATATTAACTTTACGAGCTAAATTGTTTAGCGAAAAGACATAAATAAATGAACATAGCCCAGATAGAAAATAACTTACAACAACTCATAAAGACTTTTAAAAAAAGAGAGTTTCATTTATGATTTGTTATTGGCTTACGGACAACAGAAAGCAACTATAAAACGCATCAAAGACGGTGGACTGAACCTTTCTAAAGTGGACGGTGAAATTGCTTGGAAAAAGAAACTATTTTTTAAATCCGTTAAAGGCGTTGACTTGCATGAACTCATTGCCGACCTAACCGCAGACAATAAAGCCGTAAAACACGACCCTCGATTTGTTGTAGTAACAGACTACAAAAACTTGTTGGCGGTTGACACCAAAACGCAAGACACGTTAGACATTGCTATCACTGACATTGCCAAACACTTTGATTTCTTTTGCCTTGGGCGGGCATGGAGAAAGAAACACCAAAATGAAAATCCTGCTGATGTTAGAGCTGCAGAAAAATGGCAAAACTCTATGACGACATTAATGCAAGCAGAGCAATTCATTTTCATTCCAGAAAATGTTGTAAATTTGACTTAAGGTTTTTGCCTTTGGCAGTTATCGAAAATGCTCTGCCTGCATCAATCTCAAATACGTTGGCAGCAAGGCAACGACACATCACAACAGACAAAATAAACTATGGACGTAAAAATATTTAAAGCATTTATTGCATCGCCAAGTGACACAGGTAGAGAAAGAATATTGTGTGACAAAATATTCGAGGAAATCAATTCTGGATTGGGTGAAATTTATAAATTCAGAATTGAAAGTCTAAAATGGGAAAAGGACGTAAGACCAACAATTAAAGACAAAGATGGACAGTTAATAATATTTGACCAAATTGGCGAAAGTTTTGAAATCTTTATAGGTATTATGAACAAGAAATTTGGCTCACCAACACCAAGAGCTGGTTCAGGTACTGAAGAGGAATTTAATGAAGCATTTAAAAGGTATAAAGAAAAAAATGATTTAGAAATAATTTTCTATTTCAACGAGGAACCACCACAATCAATGAGCGAAATAAATGCTTCTGAATTACTAAAAATAGAAGAATTTAGAAAAAAATTACAACCAAAAGGAATCTATGGTTTTACAATGGCGTTTCTGAATTTGAAGAAAAATTAGAAAGCACATAACACGTTATTTTATTGAGGAGTATAAAAGGAATCTGCAACCCCTTCTAATGCAAAACAACTTATAAATAAAGAAGCTTTAAGGAAAGTATTTAAAAAACGTTTTTAATGACTCACTTAAAGGTTTTGATGAGCAACCTCAAATTTGGATTGAGCCAATTATCAGTCGAACAGGAACACTTTCCCAAAATCCTGATGAGAATTTTAGTCATAGGGTATTAATTGAAGAAATCCTACTTTCAGAAAAGTCCTACTTTATAAATGCTCCAGCACAATTTGGGTTGACAACTTTAGGACATCATCTTGTAAGCGAAGCTTGGGAGAACAATGAACTTTGGATTTACCTAGACAACTCATCAACTAAACCGCATACTATTCACAAATCTGTATTAAATGAAGTAAATTCTTTAGACCAAAAAATTGAAGATGTAAAATGTATCATTTTTGATTCATTTTTAAATACCGACAAAGTATCTCTTAAAAAATTAAAAGGATTGATTGGTGCTAATCCTAATCTTAGAATAATAGTTTTAAATACAATTGACGAGCAATTATATATCAATAAAAAGAGAATGAAACTATAGACGAGAAAGAAATACTCATTGACAAAGATTTTGATGTGCTTCATCTAATTGCACTACCGAGAAATCAGATTAGAAACATTGTTAAGCAATATAATTCCGAAAAAAATATAGGGGAAGAGAATGCTGTTTTAAATAAAATAACCAAGGAATTGGAGTGTTTAAATCTACATAGAACTCCTTACAACATCATTACTATTCTTAAAGTTTCAGAAAAATATTTTGACGACAGTCCAGTAAATAGAACAAAAATGATTGAAATGATATTATTTGTTCTATTTGATTTAGACGAAATTCCTAGGTATAAAACTATGCCTGACTTAAAAGATTGTGAATATGTTTTGGGTAGATATTGTGAAATAATGTTGAAGAGTGAAATTTATACATTCAAAAAAGATGAATTTATTTTAGAGTTAAAAAATTCTGCAAGGAAAAATATATTGACCTGGACATAGAAGTAGTTTTTTGAAATTTTAAGCAACAACAATATTATTATTTTTGATTACGACAGGTATCGGTTTAAATCAACTTTTTGGATTTATTACTTCGGTGCAAAAAAGAATGCATATAGACAAAGATTTCAAAAACTACATTTTTGGTTCAAGAAATACTCTTCCTACCCTGAAATAATTGAATTTTACACTGGCATAGATAGAAATAGAGATGACGCATTGAAAATCCTCCTTGAAGACATAGTCTCAACTAGAATAATTGTTGAGGAGAAACTTGGAATAAAAGGTGAAATAAATCCTTTAAACAATGCTAAATGGAAGCCTTCAGAAAATGAAATAGAAAAAATACAAAATGAAATAGGGGAAAATGTGTTATCCTCAAATTTGCCTGATTCTGTAAAGACCAATTTTAGATAAATCTTATAATCAAATCCGACCTTATAATCAATCTATTCAAAAAATATTTGAAGATTATTCTCTTGTTAATTTAATGCAACAAATAAAGGCATCATCGACAGCATTAAGAAATAGTGATTATTCAAATCCTGCATTAAAGAAGCAGTTGCTAATTGAAATTTATAGTTCTTGGAAGCAATTAGCGAAAGTATTATTGCTTTGTCTCCAATTATGGCGATAAAAGGTAAAGCGGCATTTCAAGGAGCAGCTTTTGAATTAGATGGTAATTTTGGAGAAACATTTGAAGAGCGATTGAATACAATAGTTCAAGTATTGCCGACAAATGTCGTTGGCTATTTTCAAGATGACTTATATTCTCCTAAAATTGGACCTTTGTTTTATGACTGCTTCAATGACGAGAAAAACGAACTTATGAAACATCAACAAGCATTATTAATTATTTTCAAAAGACCTAATGGTTGGAAAATCCAAATTGAAAACTATATAACTTCTATCAACAAGAATTCCTATTATTTGTACGACACAGTAAACGCATTAAGAACAAAATACCGTTTTGATTTTGTAAACCAAGACGAATTAAAAAGCATTAAATATTTAGCTAAAACTTGGACTTGCTAAACATCATTTTGGAGGTGCTAAACCTAGTATGTCACAAGTAATTAAAATAGACGACAGTAATTTGCCAAATAGAGAGTATGATGAATAAATGCCCAACTGCTAAAATTAATCAGTATATACAAAAGCCACTCCAAGTCAAAGACATGAAGATCAAGGACTCAAATAAAAGATTAACAAAATAGGCTTCCTGATCTATCCTGACGCTTCGGTCGGGACTAGTCACTCGACACTATTGGTCAGGATAAGTCCCGACGCTTAAGTCGAGACCAGTCAGCGAGACCTCTGTATAGGTGATTTGGTATTAAATAAAACCAGATTAGTCATTCATATAATTGTACAAAAACAGACACCATTAAAATTGAAACGAAATGATATAACAATCAGGACCATATTTGAAATTGTTACACGCCTACTCGAATTAGATTCTTTAAAGAGTGTGAGCGGTGTGGTTCAATAGAATTTGCAAATGAGGATTTTAAACTAGATTATAAATATATTAAAGTTTATATCTCCTTACAGCCTTAAATCTCCACAACAATCAGCTCCATATTCTGTCATTTCATCTCATACTGTGCAAACAGTTCATGACAAAATATTGTCGGAATCATCCCCTTTATCCATAATGGCTTAAAAAATGGTTACCAACAGTATTTTACATTTAAATTTTGAAAATTTAACTACCTAAGTATTATTTTTAGGCTTTCCAGAGAATATTACTCTAAAAATAACAATCAATTGGAAATAATAAATGACAGCCTTTCCCTGTATACCTGTTTCAAGTAACTGCTTTCTCGCCTAGGGGACGAGACTTGACATCGAAGATTCGCCGATGCAAAAATAAAGAATTATCGACAAACGTTGGTGCCTGTAAATCCAATTTCCAAGTGCTTGGGTTTTGGGGTCGGCATCAACTTTCCTTTGTGTTGGGCGTAATTAAAAAAAATTATTTTATAGTGAACAGAATAATCTATAATGGAAAATAAAACAATTTTAAATCAATTAAAACTTGCATATTGTCCAATCTGTAATTATGATTTTGCAGTTTTGAGAAAGATCCAATCATTCAAAGTATTATAGAAAGTAGTAGTCTATATATTATAGCACAAAGACCTGAAATCCGTTTTGATAACATAAATTTTAATTATGATAAATTAGAAATGGAATTTGAAATACGACAATTTGATAATCCAATCTCACTTCAATGCAAGTTGCCATTATTTCAAAATAATATAGCGACGAATAAAAATAAAGAAGTCTTAATTTATTTGGGGATCTAATTCTGAAATAACTGATTCAAAAACGCTACCTAAAAGTAATATTCATTGCATAAAATTATATGAAGATAAGTATATTGATGATAACTTTTTTAATTTGGTTTTCTCCTGATAAATTTCTCTATAATTTTGGACACGTCAAATAAACGCAGTAATAGAAGGAGATATAAATAAATTTACAGAATATAGAGTCCATTATGTAGGGCAATCCACAAAACAAAGTGTTTGGAAACGCCTTACCGGACACGAAAAACTACAAGACATTCTTTCGCTTGAATATCCTTTTACATTTGGATCATTACCGACTCATGAAGTGATAATATTACTATTTACTTTTGAAGATAATATACAAATTAAGTCATTCGGTGAAGACTCTTCGGGTCAGGAAATGATGGATTTTTCATGGGGAAAACTATGCCGCATAAAGAAACTATTTATTTAGACGCTGAAAAAGCTTAATTAATGCCATGAATCCTAAATACAATGATAAATTATTCCAGAATTACCCAAAAGTTCGGATGGATTATACAATTACAATTACAAATCGATTCTATATACATTTGTTGATCCAATAACTTTAGTGTATAAAGAAGGTTGTGTAAAGGGTAGTAGATTGTTTCCAGGTGGCGATACAATAGTTATTACTGATAATGAAAATATCGAATTAGTAAAACAAAATCAATAACCGCGCCAAAAATTAAGCCGTATATACAAAGACGCGCCAAGTCAAAGCCATGAAGATCAAGAACTCTGGTAAAAGATTAACAAAATAGGCTTTCTGATCTATCCCGACGCTTCGGTCGGAGAAGTCAAGACGCTTTTGGTCAGGGCAAGTCAGCGATATCTCTAAATAGGTGCTTTAGTATTAAATAAAACCAGAATTAGTCATTCATATAATTGTACAAAAACAGACAACATTAAAATTGAAACGAAATGGTATAACCATCAGAACCATATTTGAAATTGTTACACAACTACTTCAATTAGATTCTTTAAAGTGTGAGCAGTGTGGTTCAATAGAATTTATTAATGAGGATTTTAAACCAGATTATAATTTCATATTAGTTTATATCTCCTTGCAGTCTTAAATCTCCAACACAATCATCTCCATATCCCCCATTTCATCTCATACTGTTCAAACAGTACATCGCAATATAATTGTCCAGAATCATCCCTATTATCCCCAAGGGCTTAAAAATGGTTGCCAACAGTATTTTACATTTAAATATTTAAAATTTAACTACCTAAGTATTATTTTTAGGCTTTCCAGAGAATATTGCTTTAAAAATAACAATCAATTGGAAATAATAAATGACAGCCTTTCCCTATATACCTGTTCCAAGTAACGACTTTCTCCTTACTGACGAGACAAGCTATTCAACTTAAAAAAGTTGATGCCTGCAAATTTATTTTCCAAATGCTTGGTTTTAGGGGTCGGCATCAACTTTCCTTTGTGTTATGTAATATAAATAAAACAATATAGGAGTCTCAAGAAACATTACCATAATAGTATATACCAATATTGAAACATCATGAACTGATTCAGAAATTTCTTATTGGATTCTGGATTAAATCTAACTCCTTGTTGTTAATACATTCTATGAAGATGAAACAGATATTGACATACTTCCAAAAGAAATTGAGTTTGATAAACTTGAACCAATATTTAATAAAAGAGAGTCTGATAAGGTGAACATAATTTCCTGCTCGGTTGATACTTTAGATGAAGGAATAATTCTGTCAATTAACAATCTAGAAAACACATTTAAC
This sequence comes from Candidatus Defluviibacterium haderslevense, assembly GCA_016712225.1. Classification (NCBI taxonomy): domain Bacteria; kingdom Pseudomonadati; phylum Bacteroidota; class Saprospiria; order Saprospirales; family Saprospiraceae; genus Candidatus Defluviibacterium; species Candidatus Defluviibacterium haderslevense. Next base: position 28,345 of record JADJRL010000002.1, read on the forward strand.
GATGATAAAATGTATGAAATTTGGATAAGTCCGATTGGTGCACATAAGCTCAAAGAATATGAGAGAAATACTGATTTTTCTTATTATTTGAATTTAATTTTGCCAAGATTTAAAGAAATTGGATGCTATCCATTTGGGAAATTAAGGTAATGATGTTGGATGAAGCTTAAAGCAAATGAATTACTTCATAAAATTAAAATACATTACATAACAATGCACTGGACGTACAGACTCCTAGCGGTCGTCCGTCGCCAGTGCTAAACGTTATGCGTCAGCTTAAAAACGAAAGTGCAAACTTGAAATTGACTGCAAAATAATAACTTTGACAAATTAAAAAACGGAGAAAGCTGAAAACCGATTAGAGTAAGCCAACAAATAAAAAAACGATACAATGAATAAATTTATGATTGACATCCTTTTACAAGGCATAGACAATGAAACTAGAATGAAATTATACCAAAGAGCAAGAAATAATAAAGGAATTGGAAGACAATGGGACACTTTTGGCTTCATACATAAAGCGAAACCGCAGGAATTTACTTGGTATTATTGGCCAATGACAAAGCGGACGTGGACAAAAACTTTCAACGCTACCTTATTATCCATATGAAAATTGAAGTCATTGCAACTGAGTAACGAAACAATATACAAATTATGATACCAGATTATCAATCATTAATGGTTCCACTTCATCGACTTGCGTCGGATGCATAATCCGGAGTAGATTGACCAACAAATCCGGAGTAAACTGCCCCACCTAATTTTGATAAAAAAGTGGAATTAAAGTGATCAATGATCTAAAATCAGAGCAAGGTGACCCACCTTAAAGTGAGCAAAAATTGATGCTAAAGAATTTGCATTTGGAGCATTAAATCCAAATACTCATGTCTGCTAAATGCAATGAAATGCATCAAAATAAGATTATTTGAAAAATATTGATCATTCAAAAAACAGCATTATTTTTAGGCTTTCCTAGAGAATGGTACTTTAAAAATAACGATCAATTGTGTCACCATAATAAACGACAGCCTTCCCTATATGCCCGTTCCATTCATCGCTTCCTCGCCTGGCGGACGAGAGAACATCGAAGATTCGCCGATGCAAAAAATAAAGAAATATCGGCAAAAGTTGATGCCTGCAAAATCATTTTCCA